>JAIOIM010000672.1 GCA_019912505.1 Ignavibacteriaceae bacterium | reverse complement strand
GAAATGGTGTTCGTGGAGACATTGACAAAGTTTTGGAAAAGACAAAAAAAGGAGACGTAATTGACTTCTATTATGATTAAAAAAGAAATACGGCTGGTAACACGCGGTATAAAAAATTGCCGAGACAGTAGGTTATTCAAGAGTTTTAGCCCGCTTCAACTTTCATGTAACTTGACAGGAAATCGCCCGCTTTCGGCAACTTTTCATACCGCCATCCGTTACCAGCCATATAAGGAGAAGATACTGCAATGAATGAAAAATGGAAAAATATTACTAATGATAATGTGAAAAAAGCAATCGAGCTTTTTGATAAGACAAATGAAAATTATCCAGAACCAAGGAATACATTTTTGATTTATAATGGTAGGAAATACCCTGCAAAACATATTCGAGGATTAGCTTATTTTATTGCAAATGGAAAAGAGATTTCTAAAAGTGAATATAGTGGCGGACAAGAAACAGTTAACTTCTTTAAAAAACTTGACTTTACAGTTCAATATAAAAAGCAAACAATAAAACAATCGGTAGAAAAAACCGAAAAACCGAAAACAGTAACTGCGTCTAAGAAAAAGAAGAAAATTTCAAAAAGATTAAATCCTGTTGACCAAAAGAATGCATTACAATTACTATTTCAACGGCATTTTGGAGTAATTGAAACCGAAAAGAAATTTGATTGGCTTAAAACACCTAACCATGACAATTTACCAAGGGAATATTTATCAATTTCAAAAGAACTATTTGAATATAGAAATCAAAACGGATTTCAAAAATCTAATTACCAACTCCTTTGTGACATCGTTTTAGAGGACCACAAATTGATAATTGAATATGACGAAAACCAACATTTTAGTAAAGCACGACAAATTACATTAGAAAATTATCCGAAGAATGTCGATTTACATTTTTCAAAAAGCGCATGGATTGATTCGTGTAAAAGAATAAATGCAAAAGACAATAGTCCAATTGATAGAGATGAAAAACGTGCATTTTATGATACTGTAAGAGATATTGAAGCTTTTAAGCATGGTTATAAACTGATTAGAATTAAGCATGAAGATTTTGACTGGTCGGAAAATGGAGCAGAAAAATATTTGACAGACTTAATATTATCTTCCAAAAATTCGACTGGAATTCAAAAACATAAAATAGCACGTCTTGTTGTTACGGGAAAACAATATGACAAATATGGAAATCCTAATTTTTCAAAACTGGAAAAGTTAATAGAACAGTTTCTAACAAAAGAATTTGGAAAAAGTCATTTTGAATTTTTACTAACAGCAGGAGGATTTCTAACATTTAGTTTTCCAAAGGAATTACAACTTGACCATGATATAGAAACCGCAGAAAAGAAATATGTAAATACTTTACAAAAAAAAGCAGAAATAACAATTGACGAGTTTTTTCGCAGTTTAAAAACATCAACATTTAAAAAACTTGTGGAAACAGTTGATTATTTTACTGTTGGAATTGACGGCTTCAATCCTGCAAACTATCAAATGATTGAACTTGTTGCAATTTATGACCTAAAAAACGGGAAAGTAATAAACTGGACTGGAAAATTTTATCCTACTGATTCTCAAAAAAGAGACCTAATAAAAATTAATGACCTTGACACTCATTTCGTTGAATTAAACAAACAAAAGATTGCGATACTTGGTTGTCATGACTTAAATGTTTATAGTCCACGTGGACAAGCAAATGCAAATCCAAACGGTTGGAAAAGAAAATTAGCTGATAAATTCAAAAAACAATGTAACGAATTTAATCCTGAAATTATATTGCAACACCCTCATACGACTGACACGCCAAATATTTGGAATTTAGCATGGCGTACCGTTGAAAAAGAATTACCTAATGTTAAACATTTTGCAAGTGGAATAAAATATTTCAACTGGAATGGAGTACCACGAGCTTCATTAAGTAAAGTTTTAGAAAAGACAAAAAAAGGTGATGTGATTGATTTTGAATAAAATACGGCTGGTAACAATGTATATACAAAATAGGCGAGATAGTAGTAAATTCAAGGGTTGTAGCCCGCTTCAAAATCGTAACAGTTTGATAAATTTGAAGCTCGCAATCGCCTACTTTGCATATACTAAACGTTCTGTTTGAGCGGCAGTTGAAACCGCCGTCTTCCATTTGTTGAGCAATTAAAAAATCGACAACCGGATTAATCTCGTTTTTATTTATCTTAAAATAAGAGGCATAATTTAGAAACATTCCGTTTATACAAACATCACTATACTTAACAGATCCGGGAGGATTAATACCGCCATCGGCGCACCGGTTGTTTTCTACTATTAGGGTAAGAGTTTCATTTATTTCTTTGAGGTCCGGTTTTATCGAAAGATTTTTTAAATCCAACAAAGTATAGTGGGACGAAATCCATTTGGGTTGATAAAACGCTTCCCCCCAGTGACCGGTTTTATTCCTATGCGAAAGAAAACGAGCACCCCATCCTTCGCGGGCTATTCTGTCTCTCAAGTCGTCTCTTTCGGTATTCAACAAATCACGATAAACTTGATATTGAATTGAAACATCTCCCTCAAGCAGCCAGAGAATTACTTCATCATCATTTATATTTTTCATAATGATAAATATAATGTATGTGCAAATAAACGGCACGCCGGTTTTAACCGCCGTTTTTGTCGGGCAATTTTTTTATGAAAATAGGCAGCGCATAAAATTATTTGATCAACGATTTTTACCGATCATTCAATCCCTTTCTATTAAGAATTTGCTGCATATACTTTTCAACCCTTGCCTCACGTGTTTTAGATTGTTTGGGCTGAGAAAAATATATATTGTATCCTCTTTGCCTTCCCGGGGATAATGATTCAAAGGCTTCTTTCAAGGCTGGAGCTCCATCTAATTTTTTTTGAAATTCTTCGGGAAATATAAGGGATGTATTTTTTTTAATATTAACTTTCAAACCGGCTGTTTCCACCTCAACGGCTTCATAAACAGAGGCTTTAATTGTTGGTTCCATCGCAACTATTTTTTTAACATTAGTAAAACGGATTTGCCGCATCGTCTGAGAATTTACACCGGGTGCTATTAGTATTTTGCTGCTGTCGTTGAGTAAACATCCTTTGAAAAATCCCAGCGCAACGTATTCCTTAAATGCCTGAATGATTACGATATTACTATTCTCAAAAAGGTAACAAGGTTTGCCCCATTTCAATTCTTCAGTTAAACCGCAACGAAGAAGAATAGTTCTTAAACCTTCCATTTCTCTGCGCCACTTTTTAGCTTTACTTAAATAGGCATCAACCGTAAGATTTTTATTGTTCATTTATCAATACTCCTTTAGTAGAATATTTGGGCTAAGTTACTTGCTGTCAATTTCTGACAAATGCTGCCGAACAAAGTGTTAACCAACAAAGCGCATACTTGTCAACCTAAAATTGTTTGTTATTGGTATAATTCATTTTAGAAAATGAATTACATGCTTTATTTACTTATTAGTTCTTACAAATAATTAATATTGAATGCCTACGGCATTCTTTTTTGTTTGGGTTATTCTTTTCTATAAA
>JAIOIM010000671.1 GCA_019912505.1 Ignavibacteriaceae bacterium | reverse complement strand
CGGTTTATCAAAACTTGAAAAAAAAGATGGTGGCAAACTCACAGATGAATTTGTTAGTATTATTATTCCTTTTCGAAATGAAAAAGAAGTAATATTAAACAGCTTAAAAAGTGTTGAATCAATCAACTACCCCGAAAATAGGTTTGAAGTTATTTATGTTAATGATAATTCTGATGATGGTTCACCCGAACTTCTCCGAAAATCGCTTACAAAAAAGAATATAAAAATTTTAGATGCTCCGTTTGGTAGCACCAATACAGCTCATAAAAAAAAGGCTGTAAACTTCGCACTTCAATACGCCAAAGGTGATATCATCTCAACTTCTGACGCTGATTGCTTGCACCCAAAAAGTTGGCTACAAACGCTCCTTGCAATGTTCGATAAAGAAACAGGCTTTGTTTCCGGCCCCGTTGAGTTTATAGATGACGGAACGATATTCGGGAAACTTCAAAAACTTGAGTTTATGGGTTTAATTATTGCCGGCGCCGGACTAATTGGAATTGGCAAACCTGCAATCTGCAATGCGGCAAATCTTGCATTCAGGAAAAAAGCTTTTGACGAGGTAGGAGGTTACACGGCTCAGATGAATCTTTCCTCCGGAGATGATGAACTACTGATGCAAAAAATAAATCGGGATACAAACTATAAAGTAAAATTCTGTTATGATGAAAAAGCCATCGTAGATACACTAGCAAATAAAAATATTTCGCAATTTTATAATCAGCGGAAAAGATGGGCAAGTAAAGGGATATTTTATACAGATAAAATTTTCATCGCGCAGCTTCTATTAATATTTCTTTTTTATCTAAGTTTAGTTGTAACTCCATTTCTTGGTTTTATGAGTTCCCCTATTTATTTCTACTACTTTGGTATTGCTTTTATATTAAAGCTTACATTTGAATTTTTGATAGTAAGCAGGGGAAACAAAAAATTGTTTAAAAGTGATGTTATTAAGTGGATGCTCGTAACGGAAATATTTCAGATTCCTTATATCATAGTTGCTTCAATAAGCGGTTTATTCGGCAATTATAATTGGAAGGAGAGGAGTATTAAAAGATAATCTGTCTACTATAATTTATACTTTGCTCATAAAAATAGACATCCCTCACTTATGCACACCATAAATCAAAAAAAAAACAAAAGCAATACGTTGGCATAATCATTGTTAACAGAGATGTGAATCTTTAATAAGAGGCAACATCATGAAAAAGTTAGTTTTAATTGCAGTTATATTATTCGGTTTTTCCCTTACAGCGGAAGCCGGTCAAGTTCCGTCTTCACGCATTGACGGATATTTTTTCACAGCCTTAACTCCATACGGAGTTTGGATGGACATCGGTTCGGGTGTAATTGCCTGGCGTCCAACAATTATGGCAAGGGAATGGCAACCGTATTCCGTTGGCAGATGGGTGTGGACTGATGACGGGTGGTACTGGGATTCATACGAAGATTTCGGTTATATAACATACCATTATGGAAGATGGTATAACGATGATTATTATGGCTGGATGTGGGTTCCTGATTACGAGTGGGCTCCTGCATGGGTTGAGTGGAGATATGACAACTTGTATATCGGATGGGCTCCTTTATC
>JAIOIM010000670.1 GCA_019912505.1 Ignavibacteriaceae bacterium | reverse complement strand
TATTGCAAAAATAACAATCAACCGCCCCGAAGTGCGTAACGCTTTTAGACCCGAAACAGTAAACGAAATGTACAGCGCATTTGCAGACGCACGTGAAGACCAGGGAATAGGAGTAATTTTATTAACCGGTTACGGTCCGGCAGAAGATGGCAAGTACGCTTTTTGTTCCGGCGGCGATCAGCGGATACGCGGCGATAAAGGTTATGTAGGAAAAGACGGAGTGCCAAGATTAAATGTTTTAGATCTTCAAAAACTAATCCGCTCAATTCCGAAACCGGTAATAGCACTTGTTGCGGGATATGCTATCGGCGGCGGACATGTACTGCACGTTGTGTGCGATTTAACAATTGCAGCCGATAACGCTATCTTTGGACAAACCGGACCTAAGGTAGGCAGCTTCGACGGCGGCTTTGGTTCAAGTTATCTTGCAAGCATCGTCGGACAGAAAAAAGCGAGAGAGATTTGGTACTTATGCCGTCAATACAATGCTGCAGAAGCCGAAGCGATGGGTCTTGTTAATAAAGTTGTACCGGTTGAAGAACTGGAAAAAGAAGGTGTTGAATGGGCGCGTCAAATTTTACAGCACAGCCCGATGGCATTACGCGTTTTAAAATCTGCTTTTAACGCCGACCTCGACGGACAGCAGGGAATACAGGAACTTGCCGGCAACGCAACGCTTCTTTATTATATGAGTGAAGAAGCGAAGGAAGGTAAAAAAGCTTACCTGGAAAAAAGAAAACCCAACTTCGGAAAATTTCCGAAACTTCCGTAATTATTTTTTTCTTGTGAATATACAGAGTTGAAGATTATATGAGTGAAATGCAAAATAAAATTACAAAATCGGAAAGCTGGATTTTAGCAAGCCGCCCCAAAACTTTACTTGCTGCTGTGGTGCCTGTAATGGTTGGCTCTGCGCTTGCGGTAAGTGAAAATAAATTTAAGCTGCCCGTGGCAATAGCTGCCTTTTTGTGCACTGTGTTGATACAAATTGGTACAAATTTTATAAACGATTTGTACGACTTTTTCAGCGGTGCAGATAATGAAAAACGAAAAGGACCGCAGCGTGTGCTTGTTTCCGGTTTAATAACACCAGCTGAAATGAAAGCTGGAATTATTATTACATTTCTCGTTGCTTTTTTTATCGGCTTATACCTGGTTTCGGTTGGCGGAATTATAATTTTATTTGTTGGAGTGGTTTCAATTCTTGCTGGTATTGCTTACACTGCAGGTCCTTACCCGTTAGCTTATCATGGTCTCGGGGATATATTTGTATTTATTTTTTTCGGAGTTGTAGGAACAGTTTTTACTCACTATATCCACACTGGCGAACTTTCGACAGTTGCATTTTGGTCTTCGCTTCCAGTTGGTGCTTTGATAACCAATATTCTTGTTATAAATAATTACAGAGATTTTGAGGAAGATAAGGATGCTAATAAAAATACGCTCGTTGTAATCCTCGGTCGTACTTTTGCCCGCTACCAGTATGTGTTTATGATAGTTTTATCTTTCGCCATTCCTTTGATTTTGTTTTTCATATTTAAAGTAACTGCGTGGATTTTTCTTCCGTACCTCACTCTTCCCCTTGCATATAAACTTATAAAGATGATTTACACTTTGCACGGAACAGAGTTAAACAAAACTTTAGAACTTACTGCAAAGTTATCTGCGTTATACGGTCTCCTTTTTTCATTCGGCTTGGTTTTTTAATGCTAAACATCACTATAAAATATAAACCTTATTCATTGCTTTTAAAAAATGCTTTTACAACTGCAAAAGGTGAAATAAAAGAGAGAAAAGGTTTTTTAATTACGATTAAAGATGAACGCGGTAATAAAGGAACCGGCGATTGCGCCCCTTTCCCGGAATTCGGTTCCGAAAGCTATGATGAAGCTTTTGAAACTATAGAAAACTTTAACGGCAAACTTTTTATTGATGATAAAAATATTTACAAAACCATTCGTTACAGCTTAAAACAGTTTGATAATCTCCCCGCGTTAAAACATGGTTTGGAGCAGGCACTCGTAAATTATTATTGTTCTAAGAACAACGTCTCTTTAAATGAAGCGTTAAATGTTAAGTCGAATAAAACAGTAAACATTAATGCAGCCATAGGTTTTTTATCCCCCGAACAAACCAAACAAAAAGCAAAACAACTAATCGCCGCTGGATTTAAAACAATAAAACTTAAATCCGGGAGAGCTGATTTTAATAAAGACCTTGAATGTATTGCTGCCGTTAGAAATTTAAGCGAAGAAATAAAAATAAGAATTGATGTTAACGGTAAGTGGAGTTTAGAGGAGGCACAACGTCATTTTAAAGAATTAGGAAAATTTAATATTGAGTATGTTGAGCAGCCCGTATCGAACATAAAATATTTTGCCGCCTTAAAAAGAATTACAACCATTCAACTGGCGGCTGATGAATCTGTCCGCACTTTTACCGAAGCGATTGACATAATAACAAATAAATACGCAGATGTGCTCATTTTAAAACCGATGCTGCTCGGGGGCATTGTTCCCCTGCTTTCTATTTGTGAGGCAGCGTTAAAAAATAAAATTAAGTGTGTTGTTAGTTCTTCATTTGAATCCGTTGTAGGACACTCCTATGCTCTTTTTGCCGCATCAACTATCAAAGGGAAAACAGCCCACGGTCTTGGGGTATCGGACTACTTTGAGAACAACTTGTTTCCAAATCCTTACCCTGTTGTAAACGGACAAATAAAATTAGGTTGATCTAAAATGAAAAAATT
>JAIOIM010000669.1 GCA_019912505.1 Ignavibacteriaceae bacterium | reverse complement strand
ATTTAAAGCAACTACTATAATAGGCGTTGTGCATAATGGAAAAGCTGCTCTCGGCGGCGATGGACAAGTTTCGCTAGGTAATACCGTGATGAAACATAACGCAAAAAAAATAAGAGTAATAGCAAACGGCAGTGTATTATGCGGCTTTGCCGGCGCCTCTGCAGATGCGTTTACTTTGATGGAAAGATTTGAAGAAAAATTAGAACAATACCGCGGCAATGTATCGCGCGCAGCTGTGGAACTTGCAAAGGACTGGCGTACTGATAAATACCTCCGCCGTCTTGAAGCAATGCTTGCTATTATAACTGCCGACAGCGCGATGATAATTTCGGGCAATGGTGACGTTATTGAACCCGATGATCAAATTGTGGCTATTGGCTCGGGCGGAATGTACGCGCTTGCCGCCGCAAAAATGTTAAAAAAGTACAGCTCACTTTCAGCAGAAGAAATAATAAGGGAAGCACTGAAAACAGCTTCCGAAATTTGTATTTACACCAACGATAAAATAAACGTTGAAGTTATAGAAAAATAAAAACCGGATTTTAAAATGACACGTTCAATGAAAGAATTAACTCCCACACAAATTGTAAAAGAGTTAGATAATTATATCATCGGTCAAACCGAAGCCAAACGCGCTGTGGGTATTGCCCTGCGTAACCGGTGGCGCCGTCAGCAGGTTACTAGTGAACTCCGCGAAGAAATAATGCCTAATAACATAATTTTAATAGGACCAACCGGCGTTGGTAAAACCGAAATTGCGCGCAGACTTGCAAAACTTGCCGAAGCTCCTTTTATAAAAGTTGAAGCATCCAAGTTTACCGAGGTCGGTTACGTGGGGCGCGATGTCGAATCGATGATACGCGATTTAACAGACTACGCGGTTAACTTAGTTAAAGCCGAGAAGACCGAGGAAGTAAAATTTAAAGCTGAAGAAATGGCTGACGAAAAAGTTCTCGATCTTCTTATCCCCCCGGTAAAAAATCAATCTGCACCTACACCGACAGAAAATGGTGATCAGCAAAATAATGAGACTGAAGCATTTCAAAACCAAAAAACACGCGAGTGGATGAAGGCAAAATTAAAACGCGGCGAACTAAACGATAAGATGATTGAGTTTGACGCGCAGGCTAATACGTCAATGGGAATGCAAATTCTTGGTCCGCTTGGTATGGACGATATGGGAATAAACCTGCAGGATATGCTCGGTAATTTGATGCCGAAGAAAAAGAAAAAAAGGAAAACATCTATATCGGAAGCCCGACAGATAATTGCCGCCGAGGAGGCGCAAAAATTAATTGATATGGATACCGTGCAGAAGGAAGCGATACAGCGCGTAGAAGACTCGGGAATAATTTTTATCGATGAGATTGATAAAGTAGCCGGCGGTGGAAAATCGCACGGACCAGATATTTCGCGTGAAGGCGTTCAGCGCGATTTGCTTCCTATTGTTGAAGGCTCAAATGTAAACACTAAATATGGCATCGTCCGTACCGATCATATATTATTTATTGCTGCCGGCGCGTTTCATATTGCAAAGCCATCGGATCTAATACCGGAACTTCAAGGGCGTTTCCCGATTCGTGTTGAACTAAACAGTTTAACCGAAAGCGATTTTATACAAATTTTAACCGCGCCTCAAAACGCTCTATTAAAACAGTATACCGCGCTGCTAGAAACCGAAGGCGTAAATCTTAATTTTACAAAAGACGGTATTAAGGAAATTGCAAAAGTAGCAACCGAAGTGAATGAGCAGGTAGAAAATATAGGCGCGCGCAGGCTGCATACAATTTTAACCACACTGCTCGATGAAATATTATTTGATGCACCCGACAAACTGCCTAAGGATAAAATTGTAGTGAACGCAAAAATGGTTCACGATAAATTGGATAAAATTGTTAAGAACAGAGACTTGAGTAAATTTATTCTTTAACTATTTTAATGCGGGAGTAAGAAAAACTCTTACTCCTGCCCCTACGTTTTCACTCACTCTTACTCTTACTCTTACTCTTACTCTTACTCTTGCTCTCTTAATCATCAGCACCAACACTAAACATTCCCTATCCCCGCAATATCATTTCATCAATAACTTACAATGTATAATGTACAATGTATAATTGTTTTTTATCTTAGGGGGAATTAAAAAATATTTTTTATATGCTTAGTTTTATTAACTCTATTATTTCAAAAAAGAGAAAACAAGTAATTGGTCTTATGTCCGGTACTTCGCTTGACGGCATTGACGCAGTGCTTGTTGAAATAACCGGCTGCGGAACAAATACTTCGGTTACCCAAAAATCTTTTATTACATTTCCTTTTCCCATTGGAATGAAAGAAATGATTTTGCGTAATGCCGAAACAAACGGCGGCAATGTTACTGAAATTTGTAAACTAAACTTTTTAATTTCGCTTGTCTATGTGGATGCGATAAAAGCACTTTGCAATAAAGCAAAAACTAAACTAAATCAAATCGATTTTATCGGTTCTCACGGGCAGACCGTTCATCATCTTCCGCATCAAGATAATTTATTCGGCTATCAATTCGGTTCCACTTTGCAAATTGGCGACCCGGCTGTAGTTGCAAAATTAACAGGTGTACTTACCATCGGCGATTTTAGAACAGGGGATGTTGCACTCGGCGGACAGGGCGCGCCGCTTGTACCATACTTTGATTACCTCTTATTTAGTTCGATAGAAAAAAACCGAGCACTGTTAAATATAGGCGGTATAGCTAATATTACTGTGCTTAATAAAAATGGTTCGGGTAAAGATGTATTTGCTTTTGACACTGGTCCGGGCAACATGCTGATTGATTATTTTACACATAAACTTTTTAATAAGCCGTATGATGAAAACGGTGCGATTGGATTCAGCGGTAAAGTTAATGAAAAACTTTTACATGGTTTTATCGATTTAGATAACTATATTGATAAACAACCGCCGAAATCGACCGGAAGAGAATACTACGGAGCCAAGTTTATTTCATCATTGAGAAAAAAACACCGTGGAATAACAAATGAAGACTGGGTAGCCACAGCAACATCATTTACAGCGTATGGAGTTTACCGAAATTATAATATTTTTATAAAAAACGAAACAATAATTGATGAACTTTTTATAAGCGGCGGCGGTGTGTACAACAAATTTTTAATATCAGAATTAAAGAGATATTTCGGTAAAAAAGTAAAAATAAAAAATGTTAAAAGTCTCGGAATTTCATCCGATGCAAAAGAAGCTATTTGTTTTGCCGTGCTCGCAAATGAAACATTAAACGGCAACGCATCCAATATTCCAAGAGTTACCGGGGCAAGTAGAAAAACAATTTTAGGAAAGATATGCCTGCCTTAAAAATATTAATAACTGGCGGCAGCGGTCTGCTTGGACAATATTTAAATACCGTTCTTGTAAAACAAAACCAAATATTAACACTTTACAATCAGCATCCCGGCAATTGTAAAAATTACAACTCTCTCCAAATTGACTTGACGGATTATAAAAAATTCAATCTATTATTTGCACAGTTTAATCCGGATGTTGTAGTACACACTGCGGCGTTTACAAGCCCCGTAATTCCCGATGGTGTTAGCACAAAAGAGATTTACAAAATAAATGTTAACGCTGCGTTAAATATCGCAAGGCAATGTGAGAAAGTCGGCTGCAAACTTATATATCTCTCAACAGATTTGGTCTATGCTGGTTATCGTGGTTCGATGTTGAAGGAAGATGCAAAATTAATTCCCGCTTCATTGTATGCAGAGACAAAGTTAGTTGCCGAAGAAAAAATTAAAGAAACATTTGATAATTATATAATCCTCCGTACTGCTTTGATGATTGGTTTCGGGTTAAATCATTCAAAGTGTCACTTTCATCAAATGTATAATAATTTAAAAGAAGGAAAGCGAGTAAAGCTTTTTCAAGATCAGTACCGCACTCCGCTTTCTTTAATTGATGCCGCACGCTTAATGAATGAGATTATACCGCTTGATATAAAATCAGAGACGATTAACTTCGGCGGCAAAACCAGAATATCAAGAACAGAACTCGGCGAACTTGTTTGTAATATTACCGGCTTTAATAAAAATTTGATTGACAGCGTACCTCTTTCATCAGTCACGCAAATTCCGCAGGTAGCGGATGTTTCGATGAACACAGATAAACTTCAATCCTTTGGAATTACACCGTTAGGAATTGAGGAAGCTGTAAATGCGTTACTGACAGATTACAATGCAGGTTAGGAATCACAAATATTTCCAAAACACTTTTCCTGTTTCACGATTTCTGTTTCCTGTCTCACAATTCATGTTTCCCATTTAAAATTGACTATTGACTATTGACCATTGACCATTGAAATAAGAGTAAGAGAATGAACATAAAAATGAAAAATCAATTATTGGGGGCGCACACATCAACGCAGGGAGGAGTTTCAAAGGCTGTCGACCTTGCGGATAGACTTGGTTTTAGCGCGATGCAAATTTTTAGTAAAAATAATAACAGGTGGGAAGCGAAACCTCTCGAAGAAAAAGAAATCATTTCGTTTAAACAAAAACTTGCCGCATCTAAAATACAATTTGTGGTTGTACACGATTCATATTTAATAAACTTATGTTCATCAAAAGAAGTGCTTCTTGAAAAATCGCGCGAAGCTTTTATAGATGAACTTATACGCTGCGAACAACTCGGCATCAAATATTTAAATTTTCATCCGGGCGCATACGGAATTATGAATGAAGATGATGGGATTAAACTTGTCGCAGAGTCATTAAACATAGCGCATTCAAAAACGCCGGGCATAAACGTAAGCAGCATGATAGAATTAACCGCCGGGCAGGGGACATCTTTAGGTTACAAGTTTGAGCACGCAAAAAAAATTATAGAACTTGTTGAAGCTAAGGAAAGAATGTCAGTCTGTATTGATACCGCACATATCTTTGCGGCGGGTTACAACATAAAGGACGAAAAAGAATACAAAAAAGTAATAAAAGAATTTGATGATATTATAGGGCTTGAGAGATTAAAGTGCATTCATATTAACGATAGCAAAAAAGCACTCGGCAGCAGAGTTGACAGGCACGAACATATTGGAAAAGGCTTTATTGGTCTTGATGGATTTACAAATATAATGAACGACAAAAAAATTGCACACGTTCCTAAAATTCTCGAAACGCCGAAGGGGAAAGATTGCCTTGAAGATTTGGAAAATTTAAAAGTATTAAGAGGATTGATAAAATAATTGTGAATTTGCGATTGTAAATACCGCACCGCCGTAAACAACGGTGCTAATCGAAAAAATCATCGTAAACGATGATGGTATTTATAGCCAGTTTACCGGGCTTTATTTGAGCACTTTCCGGTTTACCGACCGTTAACTAATGGATGCAAGTTTATGTTTCCCATTCTTGGTTCACAATTAGAACAAAACAAAATTCAGTAAAATATTAAATTGACCATTGAATCTTGCCCATTTAATTCAACTCATCAAAAAAATAAACGCCATCTCTACGGCTCGACAGCCCTCAAAACAATTATACCTGTATGCTTTTTAACTTTTGCAAGGTAATCGCCAATCGGGTCTTCGCTTATTTGTACTTTTGCTCCTACAAGAGGGGCGTGCATAAAATGAATTCTACCGTCATCTAATTTAACTGCAACGCCAACATGCCCTATGTCGAGCCCGGTTAAGTTTGTTGTAATGGCAATTAAGTCGCCATTGTTAATTTCACTTTCGTGTTCTTCAACTTTTTCATTCGGGATGTAAAAATATTCGCGTGCGTTTATATCGTCTTCATATTTACTAATTGCCGGGATGTAGGAATTAATTTCCTTTAACTTTTTGTAACTATCTGGGTGGGTTGACATAAAGCTAACATTAAATTTTATCGGTTCGCCGCCGATATTTTTTGTTACGTCTGTTACAATTCCTTTTTTTGTATTGTCAAAAATCCAATCGCTAAAGTAGTGGAGGCGAGATGGATATTTATCAATTTTTCCGCCTCGGTATCTTATCAGCGTAAGATGTTTTTGGTAATCTTCAAAAGAAGTTTCGTTTGCTTTTATACATCGTGCAAGTGTAAGGCAGTTTTCCAAAAATGTTGTACAGTCCAAACCGGTTAAATGAATTACTAATTGCTCTTCACCATCTGCTTCTAATGTGTGCGCTTCGTAGCCTAAACCAAGGAATGATTTTCCGACTTCGGCGATTACATCACCAATTGGCATTTCCTGCATATTTTTATCAACTGCAAGATCAAATTTGCTTTTACAGATTTCAACATCTTCCGAATTGTAAATTTGTGCAGAAGTTAGTGCTGATAATAATATTATAAATGAAATTATCTTTTTCATATAAAGTCCTCGTTTTGTGGAACTGCTGTGGAAGCAGAATATTGTTCTATTTGTCTTGCGTGCGCTAAATTTTCAAACCGTGCATAATCTTTTATAAATGCGAGCCGCGCACTGCCCGTAGGACCGTTACGCTGCTTGCCGATTATTATTTCGGCAATTCCTTCGTTACTGTCACCGTTTTCATCTTTCATAATTCCATAGTATTCAGGACGGTTCAAGAAAATAACAACATCGGCATCCTGTTCGATGGAACCTGATTCACGAAGATCGGAGAGTTGCGGGCGTTTATCCGTTCTTGCTTCAACTGCGCGGTTAAGCTGCGAAAGTGCGAGCACCGGTATGTCTAATTCTTTAGCAAGTGATTTCAGCGAACGGGAAATCTGAGAAATTTCTCTTTCACGACTTTCCGATTTTGCCGGTCCCTGCATAAGCTGAAGATAGTCTATTACTATCATCCCAATATTTTTTTCCGATTTTAATCTTCGTGCTTTTGCTCTTATTTCAAGTACTGTTTGTGCGGGCGTATCATCAACATAAATAGGCGCTTCAATTAGCTTGTGTGCGTTTTTACTAAGCTTAACTCCCTCTTCGCTCGGAAGTTTTCCGGTACGTACAAGGTGCGCGTTTAACCTTCCCTCGGCGCAGAGCATACGGATGACGAGCTGCATCGTGGACATTTCAAGACTGAATAAAGCCACCGGTATTTTATGATCAATAGCGGCGTTACGAGCAACTGATAAGGCGAAAGCGGTCTTGCCCATGGAGGGCCTGGCTGCAATAATAACAAGGTCGGATCGTTGAAAACCGCCGAGTAACTCATCAAGCTCGTAAAAACCTGTAGGCACGGCAAACTGTACAGTGGTTTGTGAATGGATGGCTTCGATATATTCCAAAGCCTCGCGTACTGCGCGGTCCATTTCAACATAAGATTTTTTAAGATGTGACTCGGTTATTTGGAATATTTTATTTTCAGCAGAATCGAGCAATTCAAAAGCATCATCGGCTCCTTCATACGCAGAGGAGGCAATTTCTAACGAACTTCGTATAAGCCCGCGCAGAATTTCTTTTTCAACAATTATTTTTGCATGATACTCAACATTGGCTGCCGATGATATATTTTGCGAAAGTCTGCTTAAATAAACACCTCCGCCTGCTTCTTCTGCCTGACCCCGTTTTTTTAATTCTTCATAAACGGTAACAGTATCAATCGGTTCGCTGGAATCAAACAACGAAACCATAACATCAAAAATTAGTTGATGCTGTTTTAGATAAAACGAATCTGTGTTTAACAATTCTATCGCTTTCGGTACTGCTTCTTTTTCAATAAGCATTGCGCCGAGAACCGAAGCTTCAATTTCGGGGGCTGCCGGGGGCTTTCTGTCCGCAGGTACTATTTTATCAAGATCTGTTTGTTCTTTAACTTTTTTTGCCATACATCATCATAAATAAGGGGAAGTAAAATTAGAACTTTCTCGATTGAAGTCAAATTTTTTTTAAAAATAATCGGTCAACTGTATCAATGTGTTCCGAAAATTGAAGAAAAAAAAACGCATTGATTCGTGCAAAAACCAAAAATCCTTAAAACGGTTATTTTATCAAACTTCGTTGTCTGTTTATTTCAAAAAGGAGGATGCCCGATGCAACAGAAACATTGAGGGATTGAATTTTTCCCTTCATCGGAATTTTTACAAGAAAATCGCACTGTTCGGCAGTCAATCTTCTTATACCTTTTTCTTCATTTCCAAGTACCAAAACAAGTGGAAGATTATAATCTGCTTCGGTATATTCTTTTGCGTTTTCTAAAGAAGATCCGGCTAACCAGAAACCGCTCTCCTTTAACTGTTTTAATGCATTAACAAGATTATTAACTAGGCAAATCATCAAATGTTCAGTGGCGCCGGTAGAGGTTTTTATAACGGTTTCGTTTATCGGGGCGCTGTTATGTTTGGTAAGAATAATTCCGTCAACACCGCTGCATTCGGCGGTACGTAATATGGCACCAAGGTTATGTGTATCCTGAATTGAATCGAGGACAAGCAGCAGCGGCTTTTTTTCTTTTTTTGATGATGAAATTATCTGCTCAAGCGAAAAAAATTTCTGATCGGAAATAAGCGCAATTATGCCCTGCGGATTTTTATGCTCTGTAAATGATTTAAATTTTTGCTGCGGAATTTCATTTACTTTTATACCCCGTTTTTTTGCGGCTATTCTTATCGCGTTTATAATTCCGCCCTGCTGTCCGTATTGAATATAAACCTGCGAAATATCATCGCGAGAGTTTAGAGCCTCAAGAACAGGTTTGCGCCCGACAATTTGTTTCATCCCTTACTGCTTGCCTTATCGTGTTTTTTATCTTTAACATTTCCTTTTTTTGCACTTGCCGGTTCGGGTTGAGGTTCAAGTTTTTCTTCAACTATTTTTTTTGAAAAATAAATTACGCCTATCACTCCGCCGAAAATCATAAAAACAGAAATTATTTGGGCTTCCGATAAGTTAAAAATATAACGGGGGTTCAATCTTATTGTTTCAACCAATAACCTGGCTGTGCCTGTAAAAATTAAATATATCATAAAAAGTTTACCCGCCACCCAATCGTTTTTACGCAATTTCCACAGAATAGAAAATATTATAATTGCAACGATTAACTCGTAAATTGGAGTGGGATGCAGCGGTGTAGTATCGGGAACAATACCGCCCGGGAAACTATTTGCAATTTCACTTCCTCGGAACATCGCCGAAGGGGGGACTGTGCCATTTGCATAATTTGTTCCCCAAGGCAAAGTTGTCGGAATTCCATAATCGCCGTCACCGGCAAGATGACAGCCGATTCGTCCGATGCCGTACGCAAGAGCAAGTGCCGGAGCTGCGGCATCAGCAAGAAGAAGAAACGGAATTTTTTTCCGGCGAGTGTAAATAACAACAGCAATACCCGCAAGTATTAATCCGCCGAAAAAAGTTAAACCGCCCGGGTTAAAAGCCATACCGATGGGATTTTTTAAGAAATCGCTAAAATTTTCGAGCAAATGGAAAAGCTTGCTGCCGACAATTCCGAATACAATAGCAAGCAATGTTATTTCGGTGCCGTAGTTTTTATTTATATTTTTTCGTTCAAGTTCCTTGTTAAGCAGCCAGCTTGCTACCAAAAATGCAATGCCGAGCATCAGTCCGTAGCTGTAAACCGTAAAAGGACCGATGTGAAATAATTCGGGGTACATAAAAATTCCTTAACTACCGAAAGTAAAATAATTGTTTGCAACTTCAAACGAACAAAACTTTCGGTTATTCTTTTTGTTAGGTAAAAACTCTTTTAATAAATTAATTTCTTTTTTGAACACATTAAAGCTAAAAAC
>JAIOIM010000668.1 GCA_019912505.1 Ignavibacteriaceae bacterium | reverse complement strand
CTTACGAAGAATGTTGACATTATAGTTTGCGATGGATTTGTCGGTAATATTTTGCTTAAATTCGGCGAATCGGTTCCAAAACTTTTAAAACATTTATTAAAACAAACCGCTAAAAAAAGTTTGTTCGATAAGCTTAAAATCGGATTATCGCAAGGTTCGCTGAGGAAATCATTAAAAAGTTTAGATTATCAGGAGCATGGCGGAGTGCCGCTTCTGGGCGTTAATGGCATTAGTATAATTGGGCATGGCTCAAGTACACCAAAAGCAATAAAAAATATGGTGCTTAGAGCAAACGAGATGCATAAAAAAAATCTTGTACAAAAAATTGAAAGCTCAATAAAACAATATTCATTTTTAAACGAACGGTAAATAATGGCTTTAGACACAAAATATAATGCGGTTGTAACTGCATTGGGAATGTATGTTCCCGAAACAATTTTAGACAATAAATATTTTGAAAAAATAGTAGAAACAAACGACGAGTGGATAAAAAGCCGCACAGGTATTAGCGAAAGAAGAATTATTGAAAACGGCGCTACCAGCGATCTGGCTACCGGCGCAGCAAAAGACCTTATAGAAAAATATAATATCAACCCGGAGGAAATAGATGTTGTAATTGTTTCAACAGTTACGCCCGATATGTTTTTTCCGGCAACAGCATGTTTGGTACAGGATAACATCGGCGCAAAAAACGCATGGGGTTTTGATGTATCTGCCGCTTGCTCAGGTTTTCTTTTTGGTTTTCATGTCGGCGCGTCTTTAATCGAATCGGGTCGTTATAAAAAAGTTTTAGTAATCGGCGCCGACAAGATGAGTGCTATTACAGATTACACCGACAGAAATACATGTATACTTTTTGGCGATGCCGCAGCCGCAGTGCTCCTCGAACCAACCGAAGATAAAAATTTTGGTCTTCAGGATTCGCTTCTTCATTGTGATGGCTCCGGACGCGAAGCGTTATATATGAAAGGCGGCGGAAGTTTAAATCCTCCGACACATGAAACTGTAGATAAAAAGCTTCATTATATTTTTCAGGACGGTAAAGCAGTATTTAAAGTTGCCGTAAAAGGTATGGCAGATATCTCTTACGAAATAATGCAGAAAAATAATCTTACTTCGGAAGACATCGCATATCTTGTGCCGCATCAGGCTAACCTAAGAATAATAGACGCCACAGCACAGCGAATGGGAATTCCAAAAGAAAAGGTAATGATTAACATCGATAAATACGGCAATACTACCGCGGCTACAATACCGCTCTGCCTTGTTGAGTATTACCGAGACGGCAAAGTTAAAAAGGGCGATAAATTAATTTTATCAGCATTTGGCGCCGGCTTTACCTGGGGCGCAACCTATTTAGTATGGGGAATGGATTAATAAAAACTTATAAATTTTAACTATGTCAAAAAAAGCATTTTTATTTCCGGGTCAGGGCGCGCAATACGTTGGTATGGCTCAAGACCTTTTTGAAAATTCTGTTGAAGCAAATGAGATGATTAAAACCGCTGATGATGCCCTGGGTATTAATCTTTCTTATATAATGTTTAACGGTCCGGAGGAAGAGTTAAAACAAACCGAATTTACACAACCTGCAATATTTTTGCACAGTGTGGTTCTTGCAAGTTTAATCAGAACCGTTCATGCAGATGCAGCGGCGGGCCACTCACTTGGAGAGTATTCAGCCCTTGTTGCTGCACGTGCAATTCAATTTTATGATGCTGTAAAACTTGTGCGTGAGCGCGGTAAAGCAATGCAGCAAGCAGGTATCGAACAAAAAGGTACGATGGCTGCTATTATTGGTCTCGAACCATCAGTTGTTGACGAGTGCTGTATTGAAGCCTCCGATGCGGGGATAGTACAGTCAGCAAACTTTAACTCGCCCGGTCAGGTTGTTATAAGCGGCTCTGTTGACGGTGTAAAAAAAGGAATGGAAGTTTGCAAAGCAAAGGGCGCAAAACTTGTAAAAGAGCTTGTGGTTAGCGGCGCTTTTCATTCTCCCTTAATGTTGCCGGCAAAGGAAAAATTAAAAAAAGCATTAGAAAGTACTCCTATTTATGATGCGCGTTTTCCGGTTTATGCAAATGTTTCGGCAAAGCCGATTACAGCAAAAGATGAAATTTTCAAACTCCTTTACGAACAGGTAACCTCACCGGTTAGATGGGAAGAAACTATTGTAAATATGATTGCCGATGGCATAGAAGAATTTTATGAAGTTGGTCCGGGAAAAGTTTTGCAAGGACTCGTAAAAAGAATAAACCCCGATGTTAAATGTTTTGGCATCGACAAATATGCAGATGTGGAGAAGTACCTTTAATGAGCGAAGAATTTTCGACCAAAAGCTTTACAAAAGAAATTAAAGGACTTCTGATTGATCCATTGATTTTTTCTTTTCCGTTTAATTGCAAATGCAATGGTGAGTGCTGCAATTATGGCGTTTACACAGAGTCAACTGAAAGCCAGCTAATATTATCTATAAAAGAAAAACTTTTACCTTTTATGGATGAAACACAATCAAAAGATATCGATGCGTGGTTTGAAGCCCCCGAAGAAGATGAAGATTTTGAGTCGGGCGTAGCGGTCGGTACGAATGTTATAAACGGTAAATGCACCTTCTTAGATAAAGAAGGGCTGTGCAGCCTTCAAAAATTAGCTATGGCTGAAGGCGCTTACAAGTGGAAATATAAGCCGGTTTATTGTATATTGTTCCCGCTAACTATTTACGAAGGTTCGCTTACTATTGATGATGAACATATTGACCGTTTAAAATTTTGTAATAAGCAGAACGGCGAGCATATGACAATTTATGAAGCGTGCCGCGAAGAACTTCAACACTTTTTCGGCGAGAAAAATTTTGCTGAATTAGAAGCATACAGAAAAGAATATTTAAACGAAATTAAAACCGGAGAGATTAATGCCCAATAAAACAAGAAGAGCCATCGTTACCGGCGGTGCAAGAGGTATTGGTAAAGAAATAGTAAAACAACTTATTGCACGCGAGTGCAGCGACGTTCTATTCACTGATATCATGTTTGCTGATAACACCGGTGATGAACTAGCCCGAGAATTTCAAAAAGAATTCGGCGGCGCAGATACACATATATTTGCAATGAAAGCTGATGCTTCATCTTTTCAGGATGCCGATGCTACAATACAGGCGGCTATCGAAAAAATGGGCGGTATTGATATATTAGTAAACAACGCAGGAATTACGAGGGATAATTTGCTTTTGAGAATGACAGAAGAAGAATTTGATAAAGTAATAAATGCAAATTTAAAAAGTGTTTTTAACTACACAAAAGCAGCTATAAGACCAATGATAAAACAACGCTTTGGCAGAATAGTAAATCTTGCCTCTGTTGTTGGGGTTATAGGTAATGCGGGTCAGGCTAATTATGCCGCATCAAAAGCCGGTGTAATTGGTTTTACAAAATCGATGGCGAAGGAACTTGGCGGAAAAAATATTACAGTTAATGCTATTGCCCCCGGTTTTATACAAACTGATATGACTAGGGCTTTGAACGATCAACAGAAAGAAGCATTGCTTGCAAATGTTCCGCTGCGCCGCATGGGCTTGCCCGAAGATGTTGCAAAACTTGTAACATTTCTATGTAGTGACGATGCAAGTTATATTACCGGTCAGGTTTTAGCCGTTGACGGCGGAATGACGATGTAAATAAATTTAGAAATCTGTTATTTTTTAATTAAATTATTCTTAACAAAATCACAAACATATAGGAGATACACAATGGATGTTGAAGCTAAAGTAAAAGAGATCATAATGGACAAGTTAGGTGTTGAAGAATCTCAAATTACACCTGAAGCTTCGTTCACTAACGATCTTGGAGCAGATTCGCTTGATATCGTAGAACTGGTAATGGGTTTTGAGAGCGCTTTCCAAGTTTCCATCCCTGATGAAGACGCAGAAAAAATTGGTACTGTAGGAGATGCTGTTAGCTACCTTACAGGAAAATTAAGCTAATTAATTCTTTTAGGGTCGGGAAGATGAAAATTTTCTCGACTTTAATATCACTTCTTTAACCGCTACATATTACTCACTGGAGGTTTTATGAATAAGAGGAGGGTTGTTGTTACCGGAATGGGTGCAATTACTCCTATCGGCAACAGTGTTGAAGAATACTGGAACGGCTTAGTCGAAGGTAAAAATGGAGTTGATCTAATAACCCGTTTTGATACCACTGGTTTCGACACGAAGTTTGCCGCAGAGGTAAAAGGTTTTAAATCTGATGATTTTATTGATAAAAAATCTTCTAAGAGAATGGACCTATACACGCAGTATGCCATGGCTGTAGCCGAAATGGCATTTAATGATTCCGGGAATAATCTCAATTTATTAGACAAAGAGAGATTCGGTGTAATATTCGGAAGCGGTATTGGCGGCATGACTACGCTTGAACAACAGTTTTGGATTTATTTTCAAGAAAAAAATCCGCGAAAAATTAGTCCTTTCTTTATTCCAATGATGATTTCGGATATTGCCGCCGGGCAAATATCAATCCGATTTGGTTTAAAGGGACCCAACTATGCAACCACTTCCGCATGTGCAACTTCATCCCACGCCATTGCAGATGCCTTTATGTTGATACAAAGAGGCAGTGCAGATTTAATGATGTGCGGCGGCTCAGAAGCTGCAATTACAGAAATGGGTATTGCAGGCTTTAATTCACTTCGCGCCATTTCTACTTGGAATGATAGATATAAAGAAGCTTCCCGCCCTTTTGATAAAGACCGTAACGGTTTTGTAATGGGCGAAGGCGCAGGTGCTCTTGTATTGGAAGAATTAAGCCATGCTTTAAATAGAGGCGCAAAAATTCATGCAGAAATATGCGGCATCGGTTTAACCGGCGATGCATACCATATTACAGCACCGACTCCCGGCGGCGAAGGCGCAGTCAGATCGATGAAAGAAGCCCTGAGAGACTCCGGTTTGCAGCCGACAGATATTGATTACGTAAATGCTCACGGTACATCAACCCCATATAATGATGTTAATGAAACTATGGCTATAAAAACTACTCTTGGCGAGCATGCACACAAAATTGTTGTCACCTCAACAAAATCTATGACGGGGCATTTACTCGGCGCTGCAGGCGGTATTGAGGCAATAGCAACAGTACTTACTATAAATAATGGGATAGTGCCGCCGACCATCAACCTTGATAACCCGGACCCGAAATGTGATCTTTTTTATAGTCCGAATAAAAAAACCGTAAGAAGTGTAAAAGCGGCAATCAGCAATACATTTGGTTTCGGGGGACACAACGCATCTTTACTATTTAAAAAGTACGAGGATTAGTTTTGTCTAATTTATTTTCCTGGGTGCTGCAAAAACTTAAACAGCGGGAAGAAAAAAAGAAAGAAAAACTAATTGCAAAAGTTTTTACCCCGGAAAAGTTTCACGAGCTGGAGCAATTGGTGGGCATTTCAATCAAAGACAAATCGCAATTTATTCAGGCATTAATGCATCGTTCTTTTCTTGAGCATAACACCGAATTTAAATTTTCAAACGAACGTCTCGAATTCCTGGGAGATTCAGTGCTAAGTTTGGTGGTTGCCGAGTACCTATTTGATTCCTTCCCCGAAAAAGACGAAGGATTTTTGACAAAGATAAGGGCAAAACTTGTAAACAGAATTACTCTTGCCGAAGCGGCTGAGAAAATTAATTTACAAGATTTTCTTTTAATTAGTAAAAATCTTTCACACACCTTTTCTAACGGCTCGCGCACTGTTTTATGCGATGCGATGGAAGCTTTAATAGGAGCAATTTATTTAGAGAGCGGTATAGAAGCATCCGGAAAGTTTATCCATAAAACAATTATTCTCCCGAATATAAAAGAAGGGGAGTACCTTGTTGACGAAAATTATAAAAGTCAGCTTTTAGAATACGCACAGGCAAATCGTTTGGAAATTCCAGTTTATGTTGTTGCAAAAGAAGAAGGACCGCAGCATAATAGAATTTTTACAATAAAGGTTTTGATTGGCGATGACGAGTTTGGAACCGGAAAAGGGCGGAATAAAAAAAGCGCCGAACAAAATGCCGCAAATGTCGCAATGAAG
>JAIOIM010000071.1 GCA_019912505.1 Ignavibacteriaceae bacterium | reverse complement strand
AATTAAAACTGATAGCTATCTAAAAAGTAGAAGAATAATTTTGATAAATCAAGTTTTAAAAAAAAATAACTAAATATTTTTTGAATCACCATAAACGGCTGATTTATCTTTATCATTTTTTTAACTTTGCATAGTACAATTTACAACTTTGGAGAACAATGGAAACATTTGAAGCTATTTTTAATAGAAGAAGTATTAGAAAATATAATAATCAAAAAATCAGCAATGAGCAGATAAAAAAAATGTTAGAAGCCGCAATGGCTGCCCCATCGGCAATGAACTTGCAGGCTTGGCAGTTTTTAGTTGCCGATGAAAGAAGTGTAATAGAATCAATAGTAAAAGCAGTTCCACATGCGGAGATGTTAAAGGGCGCCGGAGCCGCAATCCTTGTTTGCGCTGATGAATCCGTTGAGAAAAGCATAACTTATAATATGCAAAATACGGCGGCGGCTATCCAAAATATTTTGCTCGCTGCACATGCACTTGGTTTAGGCGCTTGCTGGATTGCTGTTCATCCTCTTGAGGATGTTGAAAAAAACGTACGACAATTATTTAATCTTCCCGATACTATTCTGCCTGTAGCCATTATCTCAATTGGTTATCCGGGGGAAGATTTAAAGGGTGAGGATAGATACATTGCAGAAAAAGTTCATTTTAATAAATGGTAAAAAAAATCCGGGGCTGTGATAGTCCCGGATTAAATCTAAGTTAAAACAAAGATAAATGCTTATGCAGTATTATTGTCTTCTCTGTTGATTTGTGAAATACTGTGTTTCGCCAGTTGTTATAATATGAAGCAGTTTTCTAAAATGTGCTGCTTTGGCTTTATCGTTTATTAAACGGTTATGTTTAAAACGACTAACCAGGTGCTCAACGGTTACTTCACTTTGTGCCTTGTGCTGTTTCCTGCGAGCAATATAATCATTGATTATCCTAATCTGCTCGGAGGTAGGTTTGTTTGTTAAATTAATTTTTGGCATAGGATAAACATTATTTTGTTAATGAATTTGTTAATCATTACAAATATAATTTAACTAAATAAAAAATCCACTCATAAACTCGTTTTTTTTATTTTTTTTGTAGCTCTCTTTATAACCTTCTGATAAATTGTTACTATTTTTGTTCAAATTGCTGATTTGGTTTTTCTGTCTGAAGCATTATTAAAATCTTAATCGGTTTAATCTGAATTATATTTTGGTTAGAATGATGTAACGGGAAGTGTTGAGGTTGGTAGTGTGTAATAAAAAAAGCACCTGGCTGATTTACTAAAACCGCGCAACGGGTATAAACTCATCAGAGGGTGCTACTGAGCTTTGGTACCAACAGGATACGACTTCAATAAATTCAGCACAAGTGCTTTTTAATTGCTAATTTTTTCAATGCAAATATGGAACTAATATCCTGTCAACCATATAGAGTAAATATGGATTTTTATGTAGTTTAAATTATGACACCGCTTCTGCTCCGATTTGGAGTCAATTAA
>JAIOIM010000667.1 GCA_019912505.1 Ignavibacteriaceae bacterium | reverse complement strand
GGATAAATAAAGTTGCGTATGCACAGGGTGAAGCGGCTGTCCCATTTCTCCTCCTTGCACCGGATTCGAGAGCCGGCGGTATAGGGGAATCGGGAACCGGACTTGCAGATAACTCAGCTGCAATTTTTTGGAACCCTGCCGGTATCGCGTTTTTAACCGGAACCGAATTGAGCATTACGCACAGTAACTGGCTGCCTCAGTTCAACCTCGATCTGTTCTATGATTATCTGACCTACAGGCAATATGTAGAAGAAATCGACGGCAGCGTTACCGCAAGTATTACATACATGAACTTTGGCGAATTCCAAAGAACGTTAGAATCCGGTCCCGATGTTGTCGGTACTTTCCGTTCTTTTGATGCCGCTCTTACTCTCGGATACGCTACAAAAGTATCTACGGACTGGGGACTTGGTTTTAATTTTAGACTAATCCATAGTCGTTTGTCAGATAAACCAACCGGCAATGAACAGGGCAGCGGTGTTGCTACATCAGTTAGTTTTGACGTTGCAGCAATGTGGCGCCCCGAAAAATTAGTTATACCTTTTATTGATGAAGATATTGGCGGTAATTTAAGTCTTGGTGTTAACCTTAGTAATTTAGGTCCTAAAATTTATTATATAGATCAATCACAGGCGGATCCTATTCCTACAAATTTCCGTCTTGGTTTTGCTTATAAAGTTTTAAATGATGATTATAACTCACTCATCTGGACACTCGATTTCAGCAAATTACTTGTACGTCGCGATAGTGTTTCATCGGATGAATTTTATGAAGCTATTTTTACCGCTTGGGCAGACAAACCAATATCGCAAGAATTAAGAGATGTAGTAACCTCAACTGGTCTCGAATACTGGTACGGTGAGCCGGGTGACTTTTTATTCGCACTCAGAACCGGATTTTTCTACGAAGATCCTTCTTACGGCAATAGAAAGTTTTTAACTTTCGGCGCCGGTATCCGTTATGATATTTACGGTTTCGATTTCAGTTACATTACTACTTCAGTTTTTAAAGGCGGTGAAAATCATCCCCTATCCGATACGTTAAGATTTACTGTACTTATAGGCTGGGGCGCTGTTGCTGAAAGTACAAAAGGCTTCCCAAGAGGTATCTAAAAAATTATGTCAAAAAAGCTTCTCGCAGTTTTAGTTTTTGCAGTATGTTTGGGCAGCCCGTTTGCCCAAACATTTTCTGTTAATATCAATCCTTATCCTTCCGCTGTTTCTAAAACAACTACAACCTCATCAGATACTTTGAGGGTGCTTGCGGTTATGGTTAATTTTCAGGAAGATAAAGACAATACTACTTTCGGAAACGGTAAAATGGGTACGGTTTTTTCAAGCGATTACGGAAACGATATTCTCGACCCGCTTCCGCACGATAAACCATTTTATGAAGCTCATCTTGAATTTGTAAAAAACTATTTTTATAAAGTATCAAACGGAATTATGAATATTGAATACTCCGTTTTGCCCGATACATTTTCTGTTTCAAAAACTATGAGAAGTTATTCGCCGCCTGCAAAATCAGATGATTATTCCTTGCTCGGCGATTTTGCAAAAGAAGCATGGACAAAAGCCGCTGAGCTTTACCCCGCTTTCGATTTTTCGCATTACGATGTTTTTATAATTTTTCATGCCGGCGTTGGTCGCGATATAAGTCTGCCCGGCAGCATCGGAACCGATAAAGATCTTCCATCAATTTATATGGGTGTAAATCTTTTTAAAAAAATATACGGCAGCTCATTTGAAGGCATCCCCGTAGGCGGCGGTAATTTTAAAATTACAAACAGTTTAATAATGCCCGAAACCGAAAGTAGAGAAATAGAATCTTTCGGCGGTACAGTGTTGTTCGAAATTTCAACTAACGGTTTACTTGTTGCATCAATTGCCAGTCATCTTGGTCTCCCGGATTTATTCGATACCAATACGGGGCTAAGCGCAATAGGGCGTTTTGGTTTGATGGACGGGCAGGCAATTTTTGCATATGGCGGAACTTATCCGCCGGAACTATCCCCCTGGGAAAAAATATATCTCGGCTGGGCAGTGCCTAAAGTAATAACTCCAGGCGATTATAAAAATATAACTTTAACAACCGGTCAGGCAGCCGCTCTCGGTGATTCCGTTATTTTAAAAGTCCCTATCAATTCCTCCGAATATTATCTTATTGAAAACAGAAGTCGTGACGCTTTAAATAACGGTTCAATTGTTAAATATGTTATCGGTACTGATACGCTGACAAAGACTTTCGATAAAGACACCACAGGCTATTACAGCTTTGCGGTTGATTCACTTGCGGGTGTTGTAATTGACGTTGATGAATTTGACTGGGCAATACCTGGCAATGGTATTGTAATTTGGCATATCGATGAATCAATCATCAACTCTAAACTTGCCTCCAATTCCATAAACAACGATAAAAATAATCGTGGCGTTGATGTTGAAGAAGCCGATGGCATTCAGGATATTGGCGAGGAGTTTCAAACTATATTTGGTGATATAGTTATTGGCGAAGGAACGGATAGAGATTTTTGGTATAATGGTAATCCATCAGATTTGTTTAAAAA
>JAIOIM010000666.1 GCA_019912505.1 Ignavibacteriaceae bacterium | reverse complement strand
TTTATTTTAAAACCTGTTTTATTACTGAATAACCAAACGTCATATTTATCATAAATAATCACTGCTGTATCGTTCATAAGCCACCCGCCGATTCCGAAACCCGGCGCCTGCGATGGCATATCATACTCGGTATCATAAAACGGATTGTTAATTGAGGAAGTTAAATTTTCTTTTTTAAGAGATGATAATTCAACTCGATTCCAGTTACTGTCCTCATAAAAAACAACATATTTTGATGATGGGGAAACAGCAGCAAATTGATTGGTGTGTTTAATTATTTTTTTTCTTTCCCCCGATTTTAAAGCCACGCGATAAAAGTCGAAATAGTAATCGTCGTACAAAATTTCTTTTGTATAAGGCATGTTGCTTTTACCCAAAGCAAAAGCTGGAGAGTTTGTAATATTCACGTCGGGCATTAATGAGTCCGCAAGCTGCGTTATGCTTTTATTATTAAAATTATAAACCGCTGTAAAAGTTTTTTCCTTTTCAGATTTATACTGCTTCTCTTCTTGAGTTTTTATTACATCATCATTCCAGTGCCATACATTTACTGTTCGCTTCGCAAGTATTTTATCGAAGTCAAAAATATCAATTGCACTGTCATTTTTTGCTTCCTCTATTTGAGGTTCAAAAGGTCGGCGTCCAAAGTAAAGCAGGCTCTTATCTCTGCTCCATTTTATATTATTTTTTGCAGGGATTACCCAAGTGTTTAACAGTGTATCCGATTTTGCAACCTCAGTTAAATTATTATCCCAGACAAAAAGATTTCCAAATAGCGGTTTTTTCTTTTTATCAAGTTTGGCTTTTATAAATGCAAATTTGCTGTCACTACTCCACGCTAAAGTTGTGTAATCATAAACCGAGGAAGAGTCAATTAATGAAATTATTATTTCATCTGATGAGAGGTTAACATACGAGATGCTGTTTGTGCCGGAAGTATCTTTCACGGTAAATATAAAATAGTTCGAAAGGCTGTCGAACGAGTAATCGTTTACGAAATCAAAATTGTAACGGTTTCCTGTTTGCAAATTCAGCAGAAGAAGAGGCAGCCCAAAAGCAATATCTTTTTTTTCTTTTTTCATTTCGGCTTTTAATGAATCCTTCTTTTCTTCAATTGAATATTTTACGGCAATCCAGTTTGAAGAATTTGAATATTTATAATTTTCTGCACGCGGAATAATAATTGAATCTGAATTGATGAGATTAATGATAAGCAAATCATTTTTGGGTTTATCTTTTTCAGCTTTTTCTGAGGCGGCAAAATCGGGCAAGAGTGTAATGAGGGCAAAATTTTCTTCCGGCAGTACAACAGGACTACTGCCTCTTTCAACTTTGTACTCAACATCTCCGTTAAGTTTTTTTACTTTTGCGGTTCCGTTTCCGCGGTCCGGCGCTACTGTGTAGGAAAGCCAATTTCCGTTATCAGAAATCTGTGCATCTTTTATTTGTTTAAACTTCATAATATCTTCAAATGTAACAGTTCTTTTTTGAGCTGAAGTTGAAAATATTTGAGTTAGTATTAATACAACTATTAAGAGAATAGATTTAGACATCATTAATCTTTCAAATTTTGCTTCGTAATTTAAAATTAATTATAACGTATAAAAAATGAGCGGCTGTTAACCGCTCAATTATTTTAATATTTATATTTTAACCATCGAATAATTTCTGACCATTTTGGTTTTTTACCCGTCATTAAAATTCCTACTCTGTATATTTTACCGGCAGCGGGGAAAATTAATAACAAGGTACCGACATTTACAACTATTGCCAATGCAAACTGCCAAACAGGTACTTCAATTATAGTCATACGGGCAGGCATTACAATCAAAGATGCAAACGGAACCATAGAAGCGATTGTAGCTATCGGGTTTTCAGAATTTGACAACATCGCTATTGATATAAAGAACGGAATCATAATCAATATCATTATCGGCCAAAGCCCCGATTGTGCATCCTGATCATTATCGAATATTGCTCCCACAGTTGCAAACAATCCAAGAAATGTAATTAAACCAACGAAAAAGTTAAATAAGAAATAGGCAATATGTGCCATGTTAATTTTAAGTATTAACTCAGGCGGTAAAACAAAAACTGAGGATGAGATTAAGACCATTATCGGTAGCAGCCAAATTGACATTTGAATTAGCCCCGTAATTCCATTGCCAAGAATTTTTCCGGTCATTAATTCTTTACTGCTTACCGAAGAAAGGAGAAGTTCAACAATTCGGTTATGCTTTTCTTCTACAACGGCTCTCATCATCATCGTGCCTAAGAAAATTAAACTAAAGTATAAAAGAAATGTAAACAAGAATGCAATTATCTGATTGCCGTAACCCTCTTCTTCAACTTTATCATCGCTGCCAACTCTGAATGTGCTGAAATCAACGCTCTCTCTTGCAAAGAAAATATCTTCGTTAGATAAATTACGACCTGTAAAGTAGTAATCAATCAAAGCCTTATTTATAATACTCCGTGTTTTGTTTAGCAAAGAATTATTATTAGGATTTTTCGAGTAGTACTCAACCTTTTTATCTTTTTCTGCCTGTTTAGGTATAAAAACTATCCCGGTAAGTTTATCACCAAGAAGCGACTTTTTATTTTGTAGCACGTATTCGTCAAATTCATCTCTGGTTTTAATTTCCACATTTATTTTATAAGAACCGCTTTTTACAATTTGTGCTTCATTAAAAGCAGTCTGGAGTTTTGGTGCGAGGTCCTGGTTTTCGCTGACAACAGTTAAGTTTGTTCCGCTGTCACTTTCAAATGACATAAGGAATGTTTGAATACCGAGTATACCAAACATGAAAACTGGTATTAACACCGTCATAAGAATAAAAGTTTTACTGAAAAGTTTGTCCCGTAATTCTCTTTTAATAACGATTAAAGTTTTTTTAGAAAACATTTTCGTTCTCCTTTCCAGCAACATGGATGAATATTTCGTGAAGCGATATTTCATTCGCGTCAAATTTATTTACCTGAACATTATTATCGACCAACAATTTAAGAAGCTGCTGTGTCTGGTTCGGATTTTTAACTTTTATACCAACAGTATTTCCAAAGTCTTCAATCTTTTCAACAATAGGGTTATTGTTTAGGAATGAAATATCGCCAGAAAAGTTTAAGCTTACATTCCTTTGACCATATTTAGCTTTTAAGTTTATTAATGAATCGTTTAGTAAAATTTTACCACGGTCAATTAAAGCAATATGGTCGCATAATTTTTCGGCAAAATCCATAAGGTGAGTTGAAAAGATAATTACACGTCCCCTCCGTTTTAAATCAAGAATAATTTCTTTCAACAAATT
>JAIOIM010000665.1 GCA_019912505.1 Ignavibacteriaceae bacterium | reverse complement strand
TTATTGGGTTACGGCAGCAGAGTACAAGGTCTCGACATCAGGTTAAACAACATGAATAGCTCTGACCCTACTAAAATACAACTTGAGCAAAAGTTAAACAGTGATGATTTTAAGGTTTCAACCTGGTACGATTTCCACAAGGATTTGTACACCTTCATGCAAATTGAAAGATGGGGAGCTTACATCCTGCTTTCATTAATTATAGCAATTGCATCGTTTAATATTTTGGGCTCCCTTTCAATGTCTGTCATCGAAAAGAAAAGGGACATAGGAATTTTAGTGTCTATGGGGGCAGAGCAGAAATCCATATTAAAAATATTTATGTACGAAGGTCTTTTGATAGGCACAATAGGAACCCTGGCAGGCGTTATTATTGGTTACGGTATATGTTATATACACATGAAATATAATATATATCCGTTAGACCCGATGCAGTATAAAATAGACACAATGCCGCTTGATGTTCGGTTGTCGGACTTCTTTTTTATTACCGGTGTTTCGATGCTTCTTAGTTTTTTCGCTTCATTGCTGCCGGCAAAGCGTGCCGCAAAAATAAATCCATTGGAAGCAATAAAGTGGGAATAATTTTTTTAACGGAAGAAAAATGAATAGAATAATATTAAAAGCTGAAGCCATTATAAAAAACTACCAAACCACAAAAAAGGTTAAGCTTGAAGTCTTAAAATCGGTTTCTCTTGAAATTGAACATAAAAAAGTTTCGGTTATTATAGGAGCCAGCGGCGCCGGCAAAAGTACGTTGCTTCATATTTTGGGGGCATTAGACAGACCGGACAGCGGCGCCGTTAATTACGGCGAGCAAAATATTTTTTCTTTGTCGGATGACAAGCTCGCAAGGTTTAGAAATAAAAACATCGGGTTTGTTTTTCAATTTCATCACCTGCTGCCCGAGTTTACCGCAGTTGAAAACGTGGCGATACCGCAAATGATACACGGAACTTCAAAAGATGAAGCGATGAAAAATGCAGAAAAGATATTAACCGAGGTTGGATTAAAAGAAAGAATAAATCATAAGCCGGCTGAACTCTCGGGCGGTGAACAGCAGCGAGTAGCTGTTGCCCGCGCTCTTGCCAATGACCCATCGATTATTTTTGCAGATGAACCAACCGGAAACCTCGATTCGGCAAACAGCGAAATTCTTCATAACATTTTAATCGAACTTCGCGATAAGTTTGACAAAACTTTTGTTATAGTTACACACAACAAAGAACTTGTTGAACTTGCCGATACAGTTTATGAGATGAAGGACGGCACACTAATTTCTTAACTATTTCTGTTTCGATAGAAAATCGAACAAAAGTCTTACCCCAAAACCGGTCATATATTTTTTTGTATAATTGGTTAAACTGTTTGCCGAAGCCGGACCTGCAATATCTATGTGCGCCCACGGAATATTTTTATCAACAAAATTTTCTAAAAACTTTGCAGCCGATATTGCTCCGCCCCAACGTCCGCCTATATTTTTTACATCGGCAATATCGCTTTTATTTAATGAATTA
>JAIOIM010000070.1 GCA_019912505.1 Ignavibacteriaceae bacterium | reverse complement strand
ATAAAAAGCCATGCTGACGATGCAAACAATGCTTTGCTAAACTTTGTAAGAGAAATTTCAGATAATCCCAAAATAATTTTCGATTCCGAAGTAGCAGCCTCTGAAAAAGAGACGAGTTACAGAAACACCGCGCTTGTAAATTTTATGAAAGGCTGCGGCAACATAAATAATAATGTAGATGACGTGCTTGATATTTATTTTCATCAGTGCGCGCTGAGTATGAGTTGTGCTGATGTTGCACGTGCTTTCCTGTTCCTTGCTAACAGAGGGATTATCCCATCTTCAAAAAAAATAATAATAGACGCCCGACAAGCAAAACGAATAAACGCATTGATGCTTACTTGCGGGTTGTACGATGCCATCGGTGATTTTGCTTACTGGGTTGGGCTTCCGGGGAAAAGCGGTGTGGGCGGAGGTATTGCCGCAGTAATTCCTAAAGTAATGAGTATTTGTGTCTGGTCACCGGAACTTAATATAACGGGAAACTCAATCGTCGGAACAAAAGCACTTGAGTTGTTTACAACAAAAACTGCAATGTCGATTTTTTGAAATTAATATTTGCTAATTTTAAATCCGCCAGCAGCTTATTAGTCTCAACACATCAAAAGATATTTACTCAACAAGATAAAGATAGTTTGGAATTTTAATCTTCAAGCCTGTATTGGCACCATTAATATCCGGATACTGGTCGCCGACAGTAGCGATAATGTTATAACCTTTTTCTGTAAATTTTTTTCTTATATCAGATTTAAATTCAGCCGAACCAAGCTTAGAGTATTCTTTTGATAAAACAACAAGCGTATCGAATTTTGTATAGCCTGCGTTTATTAAGTTTTTAAATGTCGCCTCGTATTTTTCTTCAGTTCTTCCGGTGAGAAAAATTATTTTAATTTCTTTTTTTACAAAATAATCATACAGTCTTTTTACAGGCTTGTTTGCCGGTCCGGTACTTTGTGCAACCCATGAATTCCATATCTCCCTCACATAACCAAAATCCGAAGCGTGAATAATTTCATAGTTAGTAAGAGCTGTTTCATCCACATCAAAAACAACCGCCGGATTAGCTGTTATATTCGGGCTATTAAATTTT
>JAIOIM010000664.1 GCA_019912505.1 Ignavibacteriaceae bacterium | reverse complement strand
ATGCACAATAACCCAGCAGGAAAAATATAAGGCAACTTGCTTTCTTAAATTTTTGGCAAGGAAACCAAAATAAATTGCCTTTATAATTGTATTACTCATCATCGAAATTAATATTGCAGAACCGATAATATTTTCAACCGGAATTTGATTGCTTATAATTGAAAGAATAAAGGGGGCAATATCGGTTACACCCACTATTGCCGCCAATGCCACCAGTCCGCTGCTTCCAAAAAGTTGTTTTACCCAGATTGTAACAATTGAAAGAAGTACAAAAAGAAAAGCAAAAATAACAGCCGGCTTTATTTCGAACGGATTCTGAATAGTTGAAATTGAAGGTTCGGGAGCATCATTACTTTTATTGTGTATCAAAACTGCCAGCAATATTCCTACAAAAAACAGAAACACCAATTTCCACCAGAGCAATATTGCAAACCCGGCATTCACTAAATAAATAATTACGAGTGTTCGCAAATACAGTACACTACTTGCTAATATTGTAGCCTGAAAAGCCCTGCCGGAAATACTCTCGTTGTTTTTTGCAATGTTGCCCATTGCAATACTCACTGCTGTACTCGAGGCAATACCGCCAAGCAAACCGGATAGCCAAAGCCCGATTTTATTGCCGAACTTTTTCATTAAAAAATAACCGATAAATCCGATTGAAGAAACTAAAATTACAATTTGCCAGATACGATAAGGATTTAAATTAAAGTTTGTATAGTCTTTATCGGGTAATGCAGGCAGTATAATAACAGTTACTAATAAAAATTTTACAACGGCAAGAAATTCTGATTTGTTTAATTTTTCAATGTATTGTTCCAATCCCGCTTTTTCGGAGAGAAGTAGAGTAGTAAAAATGCCAAGCGCCATTGGAATCCAAATGTCGGCAAGTAGTGATAAAACGCCGACAATAAAAGTAAGCAGTGCGGCAATTTCGCTCGTCCAGCCTAATGCGCCTGTTTTCTGTTTGGCGAGATAAGATGTAAGAACCATTCCGCCGATAACTATGACGCCAACCGGCACCATAAATTCAATATTTATTTTATAAAGCCATGCACATCCAAACCCGAACAAACTTATAAGTGTGTAGGTTCTTACTCCTGCTGTAAGTTTTGTAGTAATTGCGCCGTCCCGGCTTTCTCTTTCCAACCCTACCAAAAAGCCCAACGCTGCTGCTACTAAAAATCTTAGCTCGTCACTCCAAACAATTAAATTCATATTATTAAGCTTTGAAAAATTTGTTGTTGACAAATATATCTAAAGTTAGTATCAAAATTAATTGAAAATAAAAATATATGAGAACCCACCTTACGCAATATAAAAATTTAAATTGCCCCGCCCGATAAAGATCGTGTCACTATTCAAACAAAACCGTTACTACAGAGCACAAGTAAAACGGTTGAGAAGTCCATTATTTTCATTAACACCTCGATTAATCGAGGTGTTAA
>JAIOIM010000663.1 GCA_019912505.1 Ignavibacteriaceae bacterium | reverse complement strand
GGTAAAAGCTGTTACATCTTGTGTAATTCCACCACCTATTGCAATTAAAGTGTTGTCCTTTTTAAAACCCTTTTCAATTAATTGCTCTAGAACTTCCGCAAGAGCAAGATAGCTTTTAGTAGTTTCAAGAGCATTAATTTTAATAAGCTTTGCATTCCATATTGGATTTTCAATCTTGTCTTCGAACAAATTATAAACTTTTTCATCAATAATCAAAAAATCATTTTCATTATATACTTCTTCAAGCACTAGTTTAAAATCTTCTATAATTGATAAGTTATAATTACGAAGAGAAGACCTAATTTCCATCTTATACATTTATAAAACCTCCATCTACAACAATATTTTGACCCGTCAGATAAGAATTTTGTTCACTAGCTAGAAACAATGCAACATTTGCAATTTCATAAGGTTCTGCCAATCTCCGAATTGGGATCATATCACTAATTGATTTTAATTCATCTTCTGTATTAGTCTCTTTAGTTAAATCGGTTAAAGTAAAACCGGGCGAAAGGGAATTCACTAATATATTATGTGGAGCCAACTCAATAGCCATGGTTTGTGTTAAGCCATGAAGACCGTTTTTTGTCATTGTATAAAGGGACCGTTTTGATCGCGTAATTTTGCTCCAAATTGAACAAATATTAATTATCCTACCGTAATTATTAGCTATCATTTTTTTTACAATATACTTACTCAGTTGATAGGGGCCTTTGAGGTTAATATTAACAAGTTTATCAAAATCTGGATTATCTGTTTCGATAAACTCTCCGATGATATTAATACCCGCATTATTTATAAGAACATCTATTTTATCGATGTTATTCATTGAACTGAAAAAGTCAGAAATGTTTTCTTCATTACTGAAATCCAGGTTCAAATATTTAAGTTTTTCACCGCCAAATTTTTGATTGAGTTCCTCAATTGTTTTTGGGTTTGTACCAGTAAGAATTAAATTGGCACCAGAATTCCTAAATACATCTGCAATCGCTCTGCCGATGCCCCTAGTCCCGCCTGTAATTAATACAGTTTTTGATTCAAAATTTAATTTCATGCAAAAGGGATAAATT
>JAIOIM010000662.1 GCA_019912505.1 Ignavibacteriaceae bacterium | reverse complement strand
CCCCATAATTATTCCAACAAGTGGATTATTTTCACTCATCTTTTTCTCCAATCTTTATATAATTATTTTCTTTTCGATTTTTTTTGCATCTGCGTAAATTTTATCAAGATTTTTTCCGAGCAAAGTAATGTGCCCCATCTTTCTGCCCATCCTTGATTTTGCTTTGCCGTAAATATGAAGATGAACATTGCTGTTTTTTAGTGCATCGCTATAATTTTCAACCACGCCTTCCCCTTCTTTTTTGCCGAGCAAATTTATCATAACGGCGGCAGGCTTATTTAATGTTGCATTGCCGAGCGGTAAATTAAAAGCTGCTCTAACATGATTTTCAAATTGGGATGCAACGCACGCTTCAATTGTATAGTGCCCTGAGTTATGTGGTCTTGGTGCAATTTCATTTATATAAACTTTACCATCTTTTGTTAAAAACATTTCAATTCCAAAAATACCAAAACCGTTTACAGCTTTAACCGCCTGCACTGCAATTTTTTTTGCCATCCTTTCAATTTTTTTTTGTATTGACGCCGGTGCTAAAACTGTGTGGCAAATATGGTTCTTCTGAATTGTTTCCACAACGGGGTAAACAACAATTTCTTTTGCTGTTCTAACCAACATAACCGCGAGTTCTTTTTCAAATTTTATAAACTCCTCCGCCATTATCTCTGAGTGCCTGCTGCTGAGTTTTTTCGTTCCTTCAATAAAATCATTCTCATTTTTTACAAGATAATTACCATAACCATCATAACCCATTTTACGCGATTTGAGTAAAAACTTTTTACCAAATACATTTTTCAAGTCGTTGTAACAATGCTGCCCGGTAACCGCAGTAAATTTTGGTACCGGCAGGGAATGATTATTTAATGTTTGCTTCTGAATATACTTATCCTGAATTAATGAGATTGTTGCGGATGACGGAAAAACCGGCTTCCCGAAGTCCTCAATAAAATTCAAATCGGCTGCATCAATAAACTCATTTTCAAGAGTAACTACATCGCAAATTTCGGTGAATTTTTTGAGCAGTTTTTTATCATCTACCCAGCCGACAAATTCGTTTTTTGTTAGCTGCCCAGCCGGTGATTTTTTTTCTTTTTCAAGAATAGCAACATCAAAACCAAGTTTATAGGCTTGATAAGCCGTCATTCGGGCAAGTTGTCCTCCTCCGAGTATTCCGATGCATTTTCTTTTATTCAATCTTTCCTCAAATCATTTTTTAACTACGGAAATATAAAAATATTATTCTACTTATTTCCAATTAACTACTGTAATATTTTCTCCGTTCGATTTTAATATTACAGCTCCCCTTTTATCCGTTCTGAAAGATAAGCTTTTGTGTTGAGAAAGCCTGGCAAGAATATCTTTTGCCGGATGATTAAACTTATTTTTTATACCGGCACTAATTAAACTGAAACGCGGGGTTACTGCTGATAAGAAATCGTTGGTTGTTCCGGTGCGGCTGCCATGGTGGGCAACTTTAAGAACATCCGCATCTAAAAACAGTTTTGCATTTTGTAAAAAATAGCTTTCTCCCCCTCTCTCAAGGTCGCCGGTAAACAGAAATGAATTCTTGCCGTAAATTACTTTTACTATCATACTCATATTGTTTGATGAATAATGCTGCTTCCCTTTTGCATCATTACTTATAACGTAAACGGCGGCGGCATCTTCTTTGATGCTCACTTTTCCGCATTTTTGAAAATCAATTTTATTACGATAGAGGGAGTTTATAAAACGTATAGCTTTTGAAGAAGTATCTGCCGCCGGAATAAATATTTTTTTTATTCTTTTTTGATTAATAAGGGAAACCATCCCCCCGTAGTGGTCGTTATCAAAATGCGAAACAAAGGCGTAGTCAATTTTATTTATCCCAAGCTTATCCATTAATGGAGAGATTACACGCTCGCCGGTGCTATAATTTTTTACTGCATCGCCTGCATCAATTAAGAGCGTTTTACCATTAGGCAGCGACAGTAAAAATGAATCGCCCTGCCCAACATCAACCATTATAACAGTTAATTCCCCCGGCGCAATTAGTTTTTTATCATCATAAGATGAAGCGGTAAAAAATAATAGTAAAGCTGAACAAAAAATAAAACTTTTGATTATAATTTTCTCGGTGTATTTCGTCATTACTATTGATGCAATTAAAAGAGAGTAGAACAACAACGCATCATAAAAGGAAAAATCGGGGATGCGGATGAACGAAAAATCTGGATTGCCCGCAAATTTAGTAATTGCAAACAGCAGCCAAACGGCAATATTATTTACCGCCGCATAAACTGAGGCAATATATGGCGATATTGATGCAAAGAGTAATGCTATTATCCCAATGCCAACTATAATACCGATGAGCGGAATTACAACCAAGTTTGCTGAAAGCGAAGTGAGTGAAATTTTTCCAAAGTACATTAGTGTAAAAGGCAGGGTGCCAATCTGCGCGCTGAATGAAACCGCAACGAAAAGTAATATATACTTGAAGCTTTTGTTAATCCGTAAAACATTTACCCGGCTGCTGAAGATTGGGTAAAAGAAAGCAATTGACAACACCGCCGAAAATGAGAGTTGGAACCCGGGATTAAATAATTCTGTGGGGTCAATTATTAAAAGAATAACTGCGGCAATAGCGAGCGAATTATAGATGTTTGCGGTTCGCTCGGTTAGCTGCCCAAGAAGAATTATTATTGCCATAACAGTAGCTCTAAATACCGAAGCCGGTACGCCGGTTAAGAACATAAAAAACAAAAGCCCCGCAATTGTAAAATAAATTCTTAAATAAATATTAAATCTTCCAAACAAAAAATAAAATATTACCGCAATAAAGCCGACGTGCAGACCCGAAACTGCAAGCACATGTACAACCCCGCTGTTTATAAAATATGTTTTTGTTTCATAGTCAATGTCTCCTCTATCGGCAAGCAATAAACCTTTTAACAACCCATACGTTTCGGCTGAATGAAATTGTTTTAATGCTTTGTCGATACTTTTTCTAATAGAATGGAAAAAAGAAGATAAAATAAATCGATTGTCATTAGAAATTTTTAAGCTGTCAACATCGTAAACATTCATCATCCCGCTTATTCCCTGCCGCCTCAAATACTGATTATAATCAAACTCGCCGGGGTTCCGCTCTTCCCTCCCTTTAATGTAAACACCCGATGCTCTCACTTTATTGCCGGGATAAATAAGATTGTACTGCTTTGATAATTTTTTTTGTGAATCGTCTTTAACCTTTACAATAAGTGTTGGAGTCCAGCTATAACTTTTTCCTTCGATGTTAAGCGAATCAGCAATAAGGGTGAATGAATAGCTGTCTTTGCGCGGCAGTTCAACATCTTTAATTATTCCCCAAGTCGTAAAGTTTTTTTGTTTGTAAAAATTTTCGGTAAGATAAAATGTGCTTGATTTTCCAAGTTCCGCAGTAATATTGCCTGCAGAGATAATGCAAAGCGAACTTAAAATTCCTAAAATAATAGCCAGACTTTTGCGGTTACTTTTTTTTGCAATCAGAAAAAAGATGAGTGTAACTGCCCAGCCTGCAATAAAATATTCGATGTTTATTTGAATAAAATATTGTAACACTATTCCGCTGATAAACAGAATAGCAAATCTGATGAAAGGGTAATCCTTCATTTACAGTTTTTTATTATTGCACTTTTTATTTGAGTTAAATCTTTAATTTCTTCAAAAAGCTGTTTGGCATTCTTGCCTGCGGCTATTGTTAACGCCGGATTTCGGGTATGAGTTTTAACCGACAAATCTTCAAAGTTGCCATGGTCGGAACAAATTAGCAGCGTTACATCATCGGGCAGCTTTGTAATTATTGTTAGTAAAAATTCATCTAATATTTTTAAAGTCGATTCAGTTTCACCGTCGTATCTGCCGTGACCGAGATGGTCTGTAATATAATATTCGTAAAGTGTAAAATCATTCTGAGCCGTAAATCTCAGCAATCTTTTTGCTGCAAGCGTTGGGGTGATGACCGGCATGTTGAGGTTTAGTTTAAGGTTCCATCGTGCATTCGTTATTTCAGCAGTCAGCGCTTTGCCTGCCCTAACATCTTTTGTGCGGTTTAAAGGGATATCGCTTAAACGACAACTTAATGTAGTTACACTAAGGCGCGTCTTCCCCGATTTCAAATAATCAAAAAATCGCTTAGGGTAAGCGTTTGCAAAAAATGATTTTTTCCCATCATCCCTATAATGCTTTAGAATATTTTTTTCGCCGATAATTGGAATTAAAGTAGAATATGGAAATGGACCGAAATGTTTACCCACAAACTTAGGGGCATTTATTCCGCAAAATATTGAAGTCTGCCCTGTACCGCTTTGAGGGAAACCATCAACGCCTAAGTTAGCATCAACCGGGAAAATATATTTGTTATTTTTTTCGATGGTTAAATTTTCAAGCGTAGGTATTGCCCCGAATATTTCAGTAAAAGTTTTAAACCCATACTTAAAAAATGGGTTATACTGGTAATCCGGTTTCCCAATTCCAACGCCATCTATAAATATCATTAGTACGGGCATAACTTCCTTTAAGTTTTTGATTCAACGTACAGCGTAACCGGTCCATCATTTATAATTTTTACACTCATCATAGCACCGAAAACACCAGTCTTAACTTTTTCACTCCCAATGTTTTCTTTTAACCTTTTTATAAACTTTTCATAAAGCGGAATCGCTTCTTCCGGGCGCGCGGCGTCAGTAAAACCGGGGCGGTTTCCTTTTGCAGTTTCACCGTAAAGCGTAAACTGACTGATTAATAGCATCTCTCCGCCAATATCTTTTACCGACAAATTCATCTTGCCGTTTTCATCTTTAAAAATTCTTAAGTTACAACATTTATCCGCCACAAAATTTATGTCGCTCTCGGCATCACTTGTTTTAATACCGAGTAGAACTACCATTCCCTTTCCGATTTCGGCTGTATAATTTTCTTCCTTTATATAAACGCCTCCAGCGCTGACCCTTTGCACAAGCGCTCTCAAATTAAAACTCCTTTTATAATTCTGTCAATCTTAGCGTAATCTTTTATAATTACAATGTCTTTAAATCCATTTTCCTCAAGCATAATTTTTATAGCTTCCGATTGACCCATCCCTATTTCCAAAAATAACTTCCCTCCCGGTTTTAAATAATTTTTTGCCGAAGAAGAAATTGTTTTATAAAAAATATAACCATCGGAATCATCGGTAAGCGAGACCCTCGGCTCATGCAAACGAAGTTCCGGGCGCAAATCCTTAAAATCGGTAACGGAAACATAAGGCGGGTTTGAAACAACAACATCATATTTTTCGTCAAACTGAAAATCGTTTAAGATGTTTCTTTTTAAAAAAATGGTGTTTTCAGTAACACCATTCAAAGCTGCATTTTCATTGGCTGTTAAAAGCGCTTCATCACTTATATCAACACCGGTTATTTTCGACATCGACAAATTTTTTGCAAGTGCTATTACAATATTCCCGCTTCCCGTTCCGATGTCTAATATGTTCAAACTTTTTTCTTTATCGGAAGAATTGATTACCTCTTCAACAAGCAATTCTGTTTCGGGACGAGGAATTAAAACCGATTCGTTAACTAATATTTTCAAACCATAAAACTCCACCGAACCGATAATATATTGAAGCGGTTCATACATTCCCCTTCTCTTTAACAACTGCCTGTACAAAGCTATCTCATCATCGCTAAGCTGTCGCTCGAATGATAGATATAAATCGAGGCGTTTGCAATTTAAAACGTGTGATAGCAGAAGCTCCGCATTAATACGCGGGTTTTCAATATCTTTTTTTTCAAGATATTCGGCGGATAATTTTAATGATTCTAAAACTGTTAACATAAGTTAGGATTTGTAATGATGTTAAATTTAAAGTTATAAAAGTTGCCTTACTCACGAATTTTATTGTAGCCAATAGGCTTTCTGTGTTTACGCAATTATTTGCGTTTTGCTTCACAAAGTCACCCTAAGTCAATACTAAGTTTCACAAAGAATGATTTCTGAATAAGATGAGTTATAAAAAGCACCTTACGCAATATAAAATTTATGAGTCTGGGCTAAAAAGTTCAACAATTCAATTTGAGAT
>JAIOIM010000661.1 GCA_019912505.1 Ignavibacteriaceae bacterium | reverse complement strand
GCCCACGCTCTACGGAAACGGTGTGGGAATAGTTAACCGTAATAACGCAGTGTACTTAAAACTGTCGACAAGTTATGTAAATGTTTATGTCGAAAATCAAATAGCAATAGTTAAAACCACTCAAACATTTAGCAACACTTTAAATTACAGCGCAGATGTTCAGTACGCATTTCCAATGCCGGAAGGTGCCAGTGGTACAAATCTTCGCTGGAAAATAAACGGTGAATGGTTTAATGCAATTATCGCTCCTTCGGGCAACGATTCTTCCGGAGGTGGTGGAGGGACGAACGATCCCAATCCAAATCCAAATCTTACATCATATCTTGGCGCAACTCCCATTTACTTTTCAATACCACAGCAGGTATTGGCAGACTCCGTTTTAACAGTTGAGTTGACATATGTTCAACTGCTCAATTACTCTTTCGGCAAAGTTATATTTGATTATCCGAATGATTACTCTCTTATACAGGCAGCTTTAGTTATCTGGCAGGAACTCGACTTTACGCTTGCCTCGGAACGCACTATCGATTCAATAAAATCGGTTAATCACCCCACAGCATTAGTTACTAATAACGGCGATACAGCAACAGTTAATTTCCAATTAGCCGAGGCACCCGCCTACAGCAACTACAAAGTTATTTACAGTTTAAGTCTCGATGAACTTGGGCTTTTTTCTTTCAGCACGTTCTTGTCCGATTCGGCTAGCATTGCCGATACAATACATGGCGGTTATTTTACTTTTATAGTAGAGCCTGAACCGACTGCACAGATTATCCCAAAACGGTTTACATTAATAATAGACCGTTCCGGGAGTATGTTGGGGACTAAAATGGTCCAAGCTAAAAATGCCGCAACTTTTATTGTTAACAACTTAAACGAAGGCGATAAATTTAATATTGTTGATTTCTCAACACAGGTTACCAGTTTCAGAGCGACTCACGTAGATTTTACGCCGGCAAATAAAGCCGCGGCTCTTACGTATATAAGCACAATACAAGCTACAAATCTGACAAATATATCAGGTGCTTTCAGTACTGCTGTTCCGCAATATGCAAACACAAACGACAGTACTGCAAATATAATAATATTCTTTACAGACGGCGTTGCCACAACGGGTATAACTTCTACTTCCGGAATATTGTCTCATGTTCAAAGTCTGGTTACACAAATACCCGGTATAATAAATATCCATTGTTTCGGTGTTGGTTCCGATGTTGACGTTCCGCTTCTTTCGCAGCTTGCGCAGCAGAATTATGGTCTGGCAGAGTTTCTCGGCGATGATGAGCTGGAGACCCGGATAACATCTTTTTATTTAAAAATAAGAAACCCCGTATTGATAAATACACAAATGTCTTTTTCGCCGAATATAGTTTTCGAAACATACCCGACTCCGCTGCCAAATCTTTATATCGGTCAGCAGTTAATTATTAGCGGGCGGTATAATGAAGCAGCCCCAGTTGATGTAACTTTTACAGGCAGCAGATTTGGTCTGCCGGTAACATATAATTATACGATGAACCTTGCCGATACATCGATAGTTACTTACCAATTTTTAACAAAGGTTTGGGCGAAACAAAAAATTGATAACCTGATGCGGCTTTATTATACATACAATCCAAACTCGCAGCAGGCTAATCAGCTTAAAGTGCAGATAATACTTCTAAGCATAAAGTATGGAGTGCTATCTCCGTTTACAATTTTTACCACAAATGTTCCGGTTGAACTTATGGCATTTAACGCAATATTGGTGAGTAATTATGTTGAAATTTCCTGGCAAACATCTACCGAAACAAACAATATGGGCTTTTATGTTGAACGTAAAATCGGCGATAACGAGTGGGAGTCAATTTATTTTGTTCAGGGTGCAGGTACATCGACTGAGGTGCAGACTTACAGCTACAGGGACGATCTTTCGGATTTAACATATAAAGGGAATATCTATTACAGGTTAAAACAGGTAGATTTTAACGGCGATATTTCTTACTCCGATATTATTTCTATCTATTTCGAATCGCTTCAGGAGGAGTTTTCGTTAAGTCAGAATTATCCAAATCCGTTTAACCCGAGTACAAGAATTCAGTATTCAATTCCTTCGCTCCCCGATGCGCAAACAATTTTGGTTGTTTTAAAAGTGTATGATATTTTAGGTAACGAAATAACAACACTTGTAAACGAACAACAAAAACCGGGTGTTTACGAAGTTGAGTTTTACGATAAATCGACAGGCAGACAACTTGCGAGCGGTGTATATTTATATAAAATAAACTGCGGTTCGTTTGCCCAGACAAAGAAATTCATACTAATGAAATAAACAAGTATTAGCTTGTGCCGGAAGCAGCCTTCCGGCACAAAGCATTGCGTAAAAATAATTATGTTATAAAATTCGCCGATCAATCAAAATACTGAGTAGATAAACGAAAATTAAAACTAGGGGGTAAGTTGTGTTTGTCGCAAGTATTTTTTAAATATATAACCCTTATTATTAGTGAGGTTGCTATGAAGAAATTGTTGCTTTTACTTTTCGGTTTTGCTTTATTGACAAACGCTCAAACCTTCTTTTATCCCACATATAATTTATCTAATACACCAAGTGCCACATCCGATTATCATTCGGTTTATTCTGAGATGAATGACTATTATGTTGTGTGGGGGGATAACGGGCAAATAATGTTTAAGTATTCAAGCAATTATGGCGAAACATGGGAACCAAATGTTATTTTAACGAATACATCAAACACTTGTGGCTGGCCGGTGGTAACCGCAGATGGACAGAATGTATATGTACTCTATCATCAACTTGCCGGCAATTACGAAATTATTTTTCAACGCTCTACTGATTGGGGACAGAGTTGGAGCCAGATGCAGGGTTTGTCAGGAATGGATTCCGGTTCAATCACCCCACAAATTGCTGTCGGATCGAATAAAATTTACGCGGTTTGGGAGCAGAAGATAAACAATATTGCCGATATCTATTTCACAAAGTCAACCGATTCCGGGATAAACTGGTCTACGGTTCAAAACATTTCAAATTCTCCCGCCGCAAATTCCCGTTGGGTACAGTTATATGCAATTGGGAATACTCTTTTTTGTGCCTGGATAGAAATGACAACTTACCCTCTAAGCGATATCTATTTTTCAAAATCTACAAACGGCGGAACTAGTTGGACAACCCCTGTAAATCTTACTAACGATGCGCGACCACAGAATAGAATTTACATGGATGCAGATTATTATGATAATGTTTTTATAGCTTCTGATGACATTATTACTTTTAACCATGATGAAATTTATTTATTAAAATCAACAGACGGCGGGAGCAGTTGGTCGCAGCCGAGAAATATTACAAACAACGATGGCAACTCTAATACACCCTGCATTGTTGTAATGGGAAATCAAATATATTTTACCTGGTCTGATAACTCACATACGGCACCGGCATATAATAATTCCGATATATTTTTCAAATGGTCGTCAGACGGTGGAATAACCTGGCATGACTCAACAAACATATCCGACAACCCCGAAACCTCATCCCGTCCAAGAATGTGTGCCGGTTATAATGGTCCTTTGGGAGCCCCCTGGTATGATTTTACAATTGTCTGGTACGATTACTCTACCGGAGATTCGGAAATTTTAGCGAGACGAGGCATGCATTTATCTGTGCCTGTTGAGTTAGTTGCTTTTAATGCTGATATTGAAAAAAATGTTGTTGTCTTAAACTGGTCAACTGCTACGGAAACAAACAACAAAGGTTTTCAAGTGGAACGTAAGCCGTCAATGGATAATGGTCAATGGTCAATTGCGGGTTTTGTGAATGGTGTTGGTACAACAACGGAATTAAATTATTATTCTTTTAAAGATGATAATTTATTTTCCGGTAAATATTTCTATCGCTTAAAACAAATTGATTTTGACGGCAGTTTTGAATACTCAAATGAAATTGAAATAGAGGTTGGTTTGCCTGACGAGTTTGTGCTTTATCAAAATTATCCAAACCCGTTTAACCCGGCAACAATGATAAAATACGCAATTCCCAATGAGGTCAATAGTCAAAGGTCAATGGTCAATCTAAAAGTTTATGATGTTCTGGGGAACGAAATTGCAACACTTGTAAACGAACAACAAAAACCGGGTGTTTACGAAGTTGAGTTTTACGGGAGCAACTTAGCGAGCGGGTTATATTTTTTCAGCATAAAAGCAGGCAGCTACAATGCGGCAAAAAAGATGATGATGTTAAAATAGCTGTGTTAAAACCGGGCAAACCAGAGTTTGAAGTTGTGTGATTTCTCCACTCCGGGTTTTGCGCGGTGATATTAAAAAATGTTATTACCGCAAAAGAAAAAAAGAAAAACAACCTTTTCATTTTGTTACTCCTATTGTTTTATTAAACGCATTTCTCATAAGCATAAATCAGAATTACAAAATATTAAATATTATAACACTCCGCAGCTTACCGCAGCAGTATCATCTTTTTTGTTGTAGTAAAATTATTTACTCTTAGTTGATAAAAATATATTCCACTCGCTAACCCTTGCGCATCAAACACAACCTCATTTTCGCCGGGTGCTTTTTCTTCGCTTACGAGTGTGGCAATTTCGATTCCAAGAACATCGTAAATTTTTAACGATGTTTGTAGAGACGGGGCATGCCCCGTCTTTACAAAATTCGGTATTGAATATTTTATCGTAGTTGTCGGGTTAAACGGGTTTGGATAATTTTGATAAAGCAAATAATCTTTTGGCGTAGCAGCAATTTTATTATTTTCAGATAAGATTACCCCGCCTTCTCTGAAAACTGCCAAACCGCTGCCAGTTCCGATCCATTTATTTCCGTTTCCTTCTATAGCAATACAGGCAATAGCATAATCCAGGAAATGGGAATTAGTTTTATTATACACAGTCCAATTTGACCCATCAAATTTTGCCAAACCGCCAAACCAAGTCCCGACCCATTTATCTCCACTGCTGTCTATGGCAAGAGAGTTAACCCAATTATCGGGCAAACCGGAATTTGATGTATCGTACAAAGTCCAATTAGTACCGTCATATTTTACTAAACCATAACCAAGAGTCCCGATCCATTTATTTCCGCCGCCGTCTATGGCTATTGAAGAAACATCATTATCAGGCAAACCGGAATTAGTTTTATTATATACAGTCCAATTTGCTCCATCAAATTTTGCCAAACCGTTACCAGTACAAATCCAATTATTTCCGCTTCCGTCTATGACTATTGACATAACATCATTATCAGGCAAACCGGAATTATTTTTATTATATACAGTCCAATTTGTCCCGTCAAATTTTGCCAACCCATGATAAGTACCAATCCATTTATTTCCGCTTCCGTCTATGGCAATTGAAGTAATATAGTTATAATATGCATTTTGAATAATATACTGAATCCAATTTGCGCCATCAAATTTTACCAAAACATTAACAATACCAATCCATTTATTTCCGCTTCCGTCTATGGCTATTGAAGAAACCGCATTATGCGGAAAACCGGCATTCGATGAATTATATACGGTCCAATTTGTGTCGTCGAATTTTGCCAAACCGCCGTACGTCGCAATCCATTTATTACCGCTTCCGTCTATAGCAAGAGAATTAACCCTTTTATGGGGCAAACCAGAATTTGATGTATTATAAACAGTCCAATTTGTGTCGTCAAATTTTACCAACCCACGATAAGTCCCAATCCATTTATTACCGCTTCCGTCTATGACAAGAGAACTAACACCGCCATACGGCAAAACGGAATTTGAAGTATTATAGACGGTCCAATTTGTGTCGTCGAATTTTGCCAAACCGCTGTCAGTACCAATCCATTTATTTCCGCTTCCGTCTATAGCAAGATATCTAACCCAATTATACGGCAAACCGGAATTCGATGAATTATATACGGTCCAATTCGTCCCATTAAATTTTGCCAAACCGCCGTTCGTCCCAATCCATTTATTTCCGCTTCCGTCTATAGCAAGAGAATAAACATGAGAACCCGGCAAACCGGAATTTGAAGTATTATAAACAGTCCAATTTGTGTCGTCAAATTTTACCAACCCACGATATGTCCCAATCCATTTATTTCCGCTTCCGTCTATGACAAAAGATAAAACAATGTTGTTTGGCAAACCGGAATTTGAAGTATCATAAACACTCCAATTTGTTCCATCAAATTTTGCCAAACCGCTATCAGTCCCAATCCATTTATTACCGCCTCCGTCTATGGAAAGTAAGTATACACTGCTATCCGGCAAACCGGAATTTGAAGTATTATAAACAGTCCAATTTGTTCCGTCAAATTTTGCCAAACCGCTATCAGTCCCAATCCATTTATTACCGCCTCCGTCTATGGCAAGAGAATAAACATGAGGACTCGGCAAACCGGAATTGTGTGTATAATAAACGGTTTTTTCTCCTGTAATTTTATTTATTTTAGCAAGACCTTCTTTCCCTCCGGCCCAAACATAGTTCCCATCAATTGCCACCGCATAAACTGATGGATATGAATGATAATAATTTATCCACTCCGGATTTTGTGCGGTGATATTAAAAAATGTTATTACCGCAAAAGAAAAAAGGAAAACAACCTTTTCATTTTGTTACTCCTATTGTTTTATTAAATGCAGACTCTGTTTTAATAACTCTTATTGATTTATTGTTTTTTATGTGTGTGTGGTTTTCGAATTGTGCTGTAGCCGTGTTGTCTGTTCCGGGTAAATGCTGCTTACTCCTGTGGGAAGGAAACCATCGCAGAGGATGAAAATTATCCCAATTGATATGGCGGTAAAAGTGTATTGCCCGTTGTTTGTTTTTTATTTTTTCTAATGGTTCCATGCTTTTAATCGTCCAAATGCTTGCATCCATTTAATTTATATATATCAATTTATTCAATTTTTTTATAAACAGCAAAAGTTATTTTTGATTAAAAGTGAGGTTTAAAAAACAGGGGACTTTTTCATCCCTGCTTTTCGAAAACGGGGGATTTTTCGAGCGGGCATTATTTTTAGTTCTTTAATGAGTCTTAAGAAGACGGCATAAAACTAAATCATAAACTATTTTTCCTTTTTATTCCCTCAACAATAAGCATAACCCAGCCGGTTAAAAACGCAACGCCGCCGAAAGGTGTTATAAATGCAAGCCATCGCACTTCTGTTATTGAATAAATGTAAAGCGAAAAGGAAAACAAAACTATTCCCGCAGCAATAAAATAAAATGTATTCTTAAATTTATCTGCTCCGGTCAGTGCTAATGCGGCAAGCAAAACAGAATGAATTAAATGGTAAAGTACACCTGTTTTATAAATACTTAACATTTCAGGCGTTAGTTTATTTTCTAATCCGTGTGAACCGAATGCGCCGAGCGCAACAGCCAGAAAACCGGAGATTCCTGCAATAATTAAATATTTTTTATTCATATTTATCCACATAAAAAGAGTATTTACAAATTACTAAAATTAAACTAAATGATTCCATTGTAAGTAAGGGCTCATTTTTACTAAATTTGTTTACCTATCAATAATAAGAAATGTTATTATGAAAATTTTACAAAAACTGATTCTGCCGGTTTTAATTGCGGCGACAATATTTATTATTTATACTTTTTATTTCGCACCGAATAATACGCTTGGTACATTTGCATCATTCGATACGAATAACAGCGCCAATAAAGATATAAAGATAAAAGTGGTTATGGAACGCGGTATTCAAAATACTGCTGAAGGCACGATGTTTTACGCGGTTGACGCCAACGGGGAGGAAGTTTTGGTACAGGCTCCGGCTAATTCAGCAAGTGTAATTAATAATAATGAAATTATTACACTGCGGGGACATCTCCATACCGATTATTTTCACGCAGCTGAAATTATGGCAGATTAGCTTGAACAATTTTGAACTCGCATCAAACTATAAACCTTCTGGCGATCAACCGCAAGCAATTGAGCGGCTTTTAAGAGGTCTGCACGACGGCGAAAAACATCAAACTCTGCTCGGCGTAACCGGCAGCGGTAAAACTTTTACAATCTCAAACGTCATTAAAGAGCTTAACAAACCTACTTTAATTATCTCGCATAATAAAACTCTTGCAGCCCAACTGTTCAGCGAGTTCAAATCGTTCTTTCCAAACAATGCGGTTGAGTTTTTTATAAGTTACTACGACTATTATCAACCCGAAGCTTACGTTGTTAGAAGCGATCTTTACATCGAAAAAGATTTTTCTGTAAATGAAGAGATAGACCGCCTCCGGTTAAAGGCAACTACAGCGTTAATTGAGGGTCGCCCGGATGTTATAGTAATAGCGAGTGTAAGCTGTATTTATGGTATCGGCGCACCGCAGGAGTATGCAAACCAGATTATCTTTTTGCGTAAGGGAGAAACAATACAAAGGAAAAAACTTCTGCGCGAGTTGATAGATATTCATTTTGTCCGTAATGATATTGAATTCAGCCGCGGCACATTCCGCGCGCGCGGTGATGTTGTTGAGATAATTCCTGCGTATCAATATGAAGAAGCAATACGCATTGAGTTTTTTGATGACGAGATTGAACGGCTTTCTATTATTGATGCCATAACCGGCGAAGTAATTAGAGAAGTTGATTCGGCTCCCGTTTACCCTGCAAAATATTTTGTTTCAAACCGCGATCAGGTTCAAAAAGCAATTTACAATATTGAGCAGGAACTTGACGAGCGATTAAAATATTTTAATAAAGAAGAAAAATATCTTGAAGCACAGCGCATTGAGCAGCGTACACGTTTTGATATAGAAATGATGAAGGAAATTGGTTACTGTTCGGGCATAGAAAATTACAGCCGGCATATGGACGGACGGCAGCCAGGCACACGCCCGTATAACCTGTTCGATTATTTTCCGAAAGATTTTTTACTTGTAATTGATGAGTCGCATGTAACCATGCCGCAGCTTAGGGCAATGTATAACGGCGATAAAAAAAGAAAAGAAACACTTGTTGAATATGGTTTCAGGCTTCCCTCAGCGCTTGATAACCGCCCGATGAAATTTGAAGAGTTTCAATCGCTCGTAAACCAGGTAATTTATGTAAGCGCAACGCCGGCGGATTATGAGCTTGAAAAAAGCGGCGGTGTTTATGTTGAGCAGATTATCCGTCCAACCGGCTTGCTCGACCCCGAAATAGAAGTTCGCCCAATCAAAGGACAGATTGACGACCTTATTGGTGAAATAAGAAAACGAATTGTACTAAAAGAAAGAATACTTGTTACAACATTAACAAAAAAAATGGCTGAAGATCTTTCCGATTATCTCGACAAAATAGGAATACCCGTTCGCTATATTCACAGCGATATTGACGCGCTTGAGCGGGTTGAAATTTTACGCGATCTTCGTCTCGGCGATTTTTCAGTACTCGTTGGCGTTAACCTTTTAAGAGAAGGATTGGATTTGCCGGAAGTTTCGCTTGTTGCAATAATAGATGCCGATAAGGAGGGTTTTCTTAGAAGTGAGCGATCGCTGATGCAGACGGCAGGGCGAACCGCGCGCAACGAAAACGGCAGGGTAATTATGTACGCTGATAGAATTACCGAATCGATGCGGAAGACAATTGAAGAAACAAACCGCAGGCGTATACTGCAAACAGAGTACAATATAAAACATAATATTTCGCCAAAAACTATTTACAAAAGTGTTGAAGAAATTATTTCGTCAACATCTATTGCCGATGTTAGAAAAAAAGAAGTGAGCGAGAATTTTTCGTTTACAAAAGTTGCTGAACCCGTATTAAAGTATATGAATAATGATCAGAAAAAAGATTTGGTGGAGCAGCTTACCGAGCAAATGTACCAGGCGGCAAAGGATCTTGAATTTGAAAAAGCGGCATCGCTGCGGGATGAGGTTAATAAATTAAAAAAGATGATGAAGTAATTACACAACCTTAAATTTTAACAGTTCGCTGCATGTTAATTTGTAAATTTCATCTAACTTAGGTATTGATTCCTTAAGTCCTTCTTCATTGCTTGTTCTGCCTCCTAATTCGAGATTTAAACAGATATCTCCCAGAGGTTTTGCGCCAAGGTTTAGGCAAATACCTTTTAAGCCGTGTGCAAAAAAGGAAAGGTCTTCAAAGTTTTTTTCGGATATAGCTTTTTTTATATTTTTCATGTGCAACGGAGTATCTTCAAAAAACATATCTATCATTGTATTGACTACAGAATAATCATCTTCGTCATCCAACTCGCGTATGTTATCTATCGCTTTGGGGTCGATTATAACCGGTTCTTTGTCTTGCATTTTTTCTAATTCTTGTTTTTCTAATATTTTTAAGCTCCATTTCAAAACTATCTCTTTTATATCTTTTAACAAAATAGGTTTGCTTAAATAATCGTCCATACCGGCGTTAATACATTTTTCTCTATCGCCGGGCATAGCGTTGGCGGTCATAGCAATAATTATCGGCTGTATAATACTTTTAATTTCTCTGATGTTTTGCGTTGCTTCAAAACCGTCCATTTCCGGCATTTGAATATCCATAAAAACAATATCATAGTTTTTGTGTTCAAGTGCGTCAACAGCTTCCAGACCGTTGCCGACTGCGTCTGCCCGATAGCCAATTTTCCCAAGCATACTTAGGGCAAGCTTTTGGTTTATCTTATTGTCTTCGGCAAGTAAAATATTTGCCGGGTAACTCTCGCCAATTTTTTCTTTTCTGTTTATCGATTTCAAGTAATCAGCATTATTAGCAAGCACCGATGTAACAACATCAAACAATTGACTTTGTTTGATTGGTTTCGATAACGTTGCATTATACAACTTATCAACTTGTCGCTGCACATCGCTTGTTAATGATGCCGAAGTTAGCATAATTGCAGGGAAGTTATTTTTATCTATAAATTTTCTTATTTCGGCACCGAGTTCAAGCCCGGTCATCTCCGGCATTACCATATCGATTATCGCAATATCAAACTTATACTCGCTGCGTATAAGCTTTAATGCTTCGTAAGGAACTTGCGCCGAATGGGGAAGCATTCCCCATTGTTTGCACTGATGTTCGAGTATCCGGATGTTGGTTGAGTTGTCATCTACAATAAGAATTTTTTTATCTACAAGTTCGGTAAGTTTGCCTTTTACATAAACACGCGGCGCGGACTCCGAAGCCATTACTTTTATTGTAAAATAAAATGTCGATCCTTTACCAGGTACACTCTCCACCCAAATTTTTCCGCCCATCAATTGAACTAAACGTTTACAAATCGCAAGCCCAAGACCTGTACCGCCAAACTTACGCGTGGTTGAGGAATCAACCTGCGAAAAAGCGTTAAACAGTCGGAACATTTTATCAGCCGGAATTCCGATGCCTGTATCCTTAACCGCAAACTGAATTTCGTGAATCGAGTCTTTCACGCTCAACTCAGAAACCGATACGAACACTTCGCCGTAGTCTGTAAATTTAATTGCGTTGCTTACAAGGTTTACAATTACCTGGCGCAGACGGGTTACATCTCCAATTATACCGGTCGGAACATTTGACTCGAACAAATAGAGCAAGTCCATATTTTTTTCTACCGCTTTGTTTGTCAGCAGGTCAAAAGCTCCCTCAATTACAGAGCGTAAATCAAACGGTGCGTTTTCTAGATCGAGTTTGCCAGATTCAATTTTTGAGAAGTCAAGAATGTCGTTTATGATTGTCAACAGCGAGTCGCCGCTTAAACGGACAATATCCAAATAGTCATTTTGTTCGCTGTTCAATTCGGTTTCTTTCAACAAACCGGTAACGCCAATTATACCGTTCAGCGGGGTTCTTATTTCGTGACTCATCATTGCAAGAAATTCCGATTTAGCTTTTGTTGCGGCAATGGCTGTGTCTTTTGCTTCGAGAATCTCTTTTTCGAAATTTTTTCGGGAAGTAATATCTTTTGTAAAAACACTAACCCCGGTTATTTTTTCTTTTACAATAATCGGGCTAAAATTTATTTCGTAGAAACGGTTTTCATCATTTATCTTAAAAACTTTTTCAATGGAGTGACCTTTTCCCGCAAGAGCTTGGTCGTAATATTCTTTCCATTCCTCAACCCACGCGGTTGGTAGAAAATCGAGTATTCTATCCCCAACTTGCAGAATATGCCCGTTTAATAGATTAAATGAAGTTTTAAATATAGAGTTTAAAGTAAGAACTTTATATTCAGTATCAATAGACCAGATTGATTCGTTTGTGTTTTCAATAAGTGCGGTTAAATTGGATTCGCTCAACTGCAGTTTAACGGAGGCTTCGTTACGCCAGTCTATCAGCTCTTTTAATTTGTCAAAAACACCGAACAAATCTTCATCCTCGATATTCTTTTTAATATCACCCAGGGATGGCGAAAAACTTGAGGAATATAACTCCTTCATTTTATCAATTATGTACTTTTGCCTATCGCTCTCTTCCGTAAGTTTTTTGTTTGCTTCAAGAATTTCTTGAGTGCTTTTTTGCATCGAATCTTCGAGCAGCAATCTATCGTTTATAAAGTCATTATAAGAAAGATTCACAGCATTTAAAAAGGTATTGAGATTGGATGAAGAATTTTCGCCCAGATATTTTTGAATCTGTTTTGTTAAAAGAGTGTTGTACATAATGCAAAGCAGCATAGCTTAATTTTAAAAACTATAAACCCGGCAGAAGACACCTCCTGCCATCTCTATTATCGGAATAGTTTAAAATAAGTTTAGCCGCCGAATGGGGAAAAACAAAAATGCGGCTTTCCTGAAGCAAATTTATTTTTAAGAGTAATACGTGCGTGAGGATATTTTAAAAAGATAAATTGCGGGTTTCTAAATTTTCAATATTAGTTACCTCTTCGTAATTACCAGGTTTGAATACTTTATTGCCGTGGTTGGGTTAAACTGGTCGGCGGATATATATTATCCTTCAATAATTTGAATTAAAGCGCTTGCCACAGTTCCGCCATTATCGTTTAATAAAAACACTCTGTAAAATCCCGGTTCATCAAAACTCAAATCGCTATCTTCGTTTTTTGTAAAGAAAACATACTCCATCTCTCTTTCGAGTGTATATGTGAATTTTTTATAGTACTCGAATTTTCCTCCGTATCCATTCCATTTATCGAACTGGATCGAACAAGTTTCTAAATTTAAAGCATCATCAGATTTTACCATAACAGTAAGATGCCCGGTTGTGAATCTGTCGGAAACATCAACCTCCCCGTCGAATTCGTCATATGTTTTACAAAAGTACATTACCGGCTCGCTCTGCGCGTACGCGTATAAGGGTAAAACAAAAAACGCAAAAAATAAAAAACCAAGGAAAAAATATTTATGTTTCATGTAGCACTCCGCTTTTAGAATATAAATGGAAGTTTACAACGCACGAAAACCGCGACGGCAATAAACGAAAAATTATTTGTCTTAAAGTGAAAGTAGGCGCAGATTAACTCAATAGGAGAAGTAAATATTAACTTCGATGTCTGGCTTCCACTACAATGCAAAATAAGAATATCTAAACTTAATTTAAAGAAGTACCAAAATATTTTCTGTAATTTGTTAACTTAGTTTTAACAAATTTACAAGCCCTATGCCATGTGTGAGGTTTTTATAATAAAGTTTTATACTGCCCCGCAAAGTTTTGGTGTGGGTTATTTGCTCTGCAATATTAGAGATTAAGAAAAGGAAATTCATGATAAATCTAAAGGAAATGAAACACGTCTGCTTTGACCTGGATGGAACATTGATGGA
>JAIOIM010000660.1 GCA_019912505.1 Ignavibacteriaceae bacterium | reverse complement strand
CCCTTTTCAGTTATGCCTGCAATAAACCTTGAAATCATTAAAGATGCTTACTTGATGTCAGAAAATAATTCTCCTAATTCATTCTCACAATTACTATTATAAACTTCGGTCATATTCCTATCCCGGTTTCACTATAAGTAGCGGGGACTACCCCACCATCTCGTCCGCAATTGTGAGACGTGAAGGCAGATTAAATCATAAAACAGCGCCGGTGTAAAATATAGTAATGCGTCCTTGGTTTCCAGCTAGAATGTGTCTCTTGCTCTGTGCGATAATTTTGATTTTATTTTTTATTGGGTTGCTATTATTTGATGAAAACAGTTCGAGGGATGATTACCAAACAACATAAATTGTAAAAATCATATTTAAAATATCACCTCTTTAAATTTATCTTCATTTAATTATTTTTATGCAACTTAGACAAATCCCACCTTGTACATTAACTTTTAATTTTAATCTTCTCTTGCTTCTGAACCAAGAGTAAAATAATTTTCATTTGTAAATTTTTAATAAAAACTGTTTTCACAATTTCCGGGGATGGAACTATGAGTTTAAGCCAAATAGCAAAATCAATCAAAGCTTCTCCCACGTTGAAGCTCAACGAAAAAGCCGCGATAAGCCGTCAAAAAGGAGACCCGGAAATTCATCTTGGAGGCGGCGAACCAAAAACAAATTGCGCGCAATATGTTTATTACAACTGATGACCGCGATACATTAAAAAAGTTTATACCCGTCTTTTCGGTTTTGAAGTTCCCCACTCCTGTCCGATGTTTCTGAGAATGTTCTTGATCCATCGGCTTCGTAGGGGGATAAAAATGAGTACTTGAAATGTTACGATGCACTTGCAGCCCGCTTCATCGAAAACTTTAAACTTTTTGAAAAATGAAGTTCGGATGTAGTAAAAGCAGCAGTACCAAAACGAATGAAAAAATAAATCATTAATTTATTTTACATTATTTTAAGAGTTGTAAATACAGTTCCTTTTATTTTATCCGAGGGAATTTCCCTTTCTAATATTTGTCCGGTACATTATATTTGCCACAAGTTACTTTTTACTTTTTACTCTAAACTTTAAACTTTGGGAGCTTTTTGATATCTGAAAGAATAAACAGAATAGTTACATCTACAACGATGAAAATTGCTGCGGAAGCAATAAGGATGAAAGCAAACGGAATTGATGTAATTAATTTAAGTGTGGGCGAACCCGACTTCCCCACCCCCGAGAACATAAAAGCGGCGGCAAAAAAAGCAATTGACAACAACCAAACTACCTACACAATCAACGCCGGAACGGTTGATTTAAGGAAAGCAATTGCGGAAAAATTTAGGAATGAAAATAACTTAAGTTATTCGCTTGATGAAATTATAGTATCAAGCGGGGCTAAACAAAGTGTGTTTAACGCAGTGAGTGCAGTGGTTGATATTGATGATGAAGTCATTATTCCCGCACCATACTGGGTTTCGTACCCCGAAATGGTTACCTTGGCACACGGCAGATCGGTTATTGTAAATTGTCCCGAGGAAACCGGATTTAAGCTATCTCCGGAGCTTCTTGAAAAGGCTATATCGCCAAAAACAAAGCTGCTTATTTTGTGCAATCCGTCGAATCCTACCGGTGCCACGTACACAGAAAAGGAACTGCACGGGCTCGCAGCAGTAGTCGAGAAAGGATCGTATTATATAATAGCGGATGAAATATATGAGCGACTCGTTTATGATACTATTCAGTTTAAAAGTTTTGCATCGATAAGCAATACTCTAAAGCAACGTATTATTGTTGTAAACGGAGTTTCAAAGACTTATGCAATGACAGGCTGGAGAATAGGTTATGCAGCAGGACCTGAGAAGATAATTGCAGCAATGGGTAAAATTCAAAGTCACACTACTTCAAACGCATGCTCAATTTCGCAGCATGCAGCGGTTGAGGCAATTCTTGGTTCTCAGGACTCGACAAACAAAATGATACTGGAATTTAAAAAACGCCGCGACTATTTGTTTAACGCACTTTGCAATATTGATGGCATTAGCTGTTATAAATCCGAAGGCGCGTTTTATTTATTTCCAAATGTATCAAGCTTTTTTCATAATTCTACAAATGCAATGCGTATAGAAAATTCGTTTGATCTCTCAATGTATCTTTTGCATGAAGCAAAAGTAGCAGTGGTTCCGGGAAGCGCGTTTGGGGCTGAAGGTTTTATTCGAGTGTCTTATGCTTCTTCGATGGATAATTTAATTGAAGCAGTAAAAAGAATAAAAGAGGCATTGTTAAAACTTCATTAGCCGGGTGGCGATTGTCTCAAAATTGTAGGTTCGGTTTTTGCAAAACGTTTTTTTAGAGTTTCCGGCATTATCTTTTGCAAATAGTTGATGGTTTCCATTCTGTTTGATACTATCCTGTCGCCGGTAATAAGATTAGCAACTACAACACTTGAGTCATCTTGCTTGATAATTTTAATTTTTTTTGACTTTAGGAATATTAAACCGTTATCTTCTAATAAACAGATAACCGATTTACTATCTTCCGAACCATAGACGGCAGTAACCGGGATTAAATATCCTTCTCCATTATTCATTAGCTCCGGTTTTATTTCGGTTAGCGGTTGCTGCAAAATAAGTGATGAAAAATAATCATCACGAGTATTACCTACGCCAGCACATCCACTAATAAAAAATAATGTTAATATCCCGGGAAAAATTATCGACAAAAAATTAACACTAATCTTCACTTTTCTTGGTTCTCCGGTTTACACACACAACATTGATGCTCATCAAAATAAATGCGCTGGCAAATACAAACGATAAGAAAATCAATTAAAAACTTTTAATTGAAAGTCGTGTTATCGGCAGATAATATAATTATTTATTGCCATAAAATTTATCTTGAGTTCTAAGATACCTTCTCTTTAGCTCATGTAAATTTGTTTTTCTTAACTGATTAAATGAATTTTTAGGATTTATTAAAACTATGTCGCCTTCAGCTAAATTTTTGACAAGTATATTATTCCCAATCGAATCTACAATTGTTATATAAACATCTTCAAATAAAGCTTTTTCATTTTTTTCTATTATTTTGAAAACGTAAGGTGAGTCTATACTTGTGCTTGCTGTTTTAGGTATCGAGTACCCTTTCCCCTAAATAAAATTATCACTACTCATTGTAATGGCGGGTTGAGAATAAATCAAACTAGAAAATCCATCCTTTGCTAAGGTTGCCCGTTCCTCTGTTGGAGTATTCAAATCATTGCAGCTCATTGAATTAAAAAGGATAACTGGGCTTACAACAATTAATGAACCGTATCTTAAAAACCTTTTTCGAGAAATTTTCATAACTAGCCTCAGTTGTTTGTGTAATATTACTTGTTTTTGTTCATTAAAGTAACTATTGTTTAATAGTTTTAACAATATTTTAATCAATTTATTTACGATTAAAAAAATAAGGTGATTTGAAAACAGTGCACAATTTTTCTTTGATAACGTGCTTTTCTGCAGTATGACAATCAACACAGCTCATATTTACTCCATCAACTGCAATGTGTACATCTACATCACATGTTGGTTGAAACATTTATTCCTCAAGATCGCTATGTTTCACTTTGTTCCCGCCGCGGATGAAATTTGATTGTAAATTCTTAAAACTCAACTTATTTCCGCAAGAATTTATTTTCTGCACAACATTTAAATCAATTTTGGGTTAGATTTGTGACATTAAATTTATGCATTTTATGAATACTCCAACACAAATATTAAAAAAATATTTCGGCTTTGAATCATTCAAAGGCGAACAGAAAAATATTATTGACCGCATTGTTTACGATAGCGGGCATACGCTTGTTTTGATGCCTACCGGCGGCGGCAAATCGCTTTGCTACCAGGTGCCGGCTTTATGTTTTAACGGCGGCACAATTGTTATAAGCCCTCTGATAGCGCTAATGCAAGACCAGGTTGATACTTTAAGAACAAAAAACATACCTGCATCATTTATTAATTCAACTGTCTCCCGCACCGATAGAGAAAAACGGCTTGAACAGTTTATTAACGGCACTATAAAACTTCTTTATGTTACACCGGAGCGATTTCGAATTCTCGAATTTGTGGAACGTATAAAAGACGCAGAGATTTCACTCCTTGCTGTTGATGAAGCACATTGTATTTCCGAATGGGGGCATGATTTCCGCCCCGATTATTCACGCATAGGCGAGTTTAGAGAATTACTTGGTAACCCTTTAACTATAGCTTTAACCGCTACTGCAACGCACGAAGTTCAAGAGGATATCATTCGCAAACTTCATATCGAGAAAACTGATATGGCGTTGTTTCATCAAGGAATTGATCGTCCAAACCTGCGCCTTGCCTCGGCTGATGTTTTTGACGAAAAAGAAAAATTGAAAGAAATAATAAACGTGCTTGAGAATTATTCGGGCAGCGGTATAATTTATTTTGCACTAATTCAAACTCTCGAAAAATTTTCACTGATGCTGCGGGATAAAGGATACAAGCACGGTGTTTACCACGGGAAACTTCCGGATAGAGAAAGAAAACAAAAGCAGCGTGAATTTTTGAGCGGTAAAGAAAATTTTATGCTCGCCACAAACGCTTTCGGTATGGGAATAGATAAACCTGATATTCGTTTTGTAATTCATGCCGAAGTGCCATCTTCAATTGAAGCATATTATCAGGAGATAGGACGCGCAGGCAGGGACGGTAAAGATTCTCTCTGCCTGCTTCTCTACAGTCAGGAAGATCTTTACACCCAAATGCAGTTTATAAAATGGTCTAATCCCGGTGGCGATTATTATTCGGCTTTATACGATATGCTACAACGAGAATCGGGCAATGTTAATTCGATGGGGTTGGAATATCTTCGTGAAAATTTGAGTTTTAAAAACCGGTCGGATTTTAGATTGGAAACAGCTTTAAACATGCTTGATAGATATTCCGTAACCGAGGGGAGTGTAGAAAATCAGAATTTGCAAATTGTTAATCCCCTTCCCGATATTTTAGAAGATGATGACTATTTAAAAGAAAAATTACTTGGAGATAATAAAAAACTTCTCTCGGTAGTTAATTATTTTAGGGGTGAAGAATGTCGGCGCGTTTTTGTATCGGAGTATTTTGG
>JAIOIM010000659.1 GCA_019912505.1 Ignavibacteriaceae bacterium | reverse complement strand
CAAAATATTGTAAACAGATTTATTCCGCAATAGTTTTGCTTTCAGGTTAATTATGCTTTTACATTTTTGTTATTGCTTGGTTAATTCATTGCTCAAGAAAGATAGTTATAATTAATTTTCATCAATTCTTCAACATCCATTCCAATTGAAAAAATTAAAACTTGAGGGCGTTTTTAAAACTTTCGTTGCAATTCCTTCAACATCCACGTTTCAAAAATTGCAACATTTTTAGGCGTATATGTGGGTTATTTTATATTGTGTTTTTGTAATTTCTTAAATAGGTTGGTGCGGTCTATACCGAGCGCTTCGGCGGTTTCGGAAATTTTTCCGTTGTAAGTTGCTAATGTTTTTTGAAGGAATTCTTTCTCAAATTCTTCTTTTGCATCGTGTAGTAGTTTTATTCCATCATGTTTTATCTCATCTTTATAATTGAGTTTGTTTATGGCTTTAATAACATCATCCAAATCTATTCTATCTTTTTTTGAGAATAACATAATATTTTCGACTACATTTCGTAATTCCCTAACATTTCCTTTCCATTTATAGTTTGTAAGCATTGTTGCCGCTTGAGTAGATATTGATTTTATTTGCTTATTATACTCGTTGTTAAATCTTTCAACAAAAAAATATGTTATAGGAATGATATCCTCTTTACGATCACGCAAAGGCGGAATATGAATGCGGCATACGTTTAATCGATGAAATAAATCATTTCTGAATTTTCCTTCTTCAACCTTTTTTATCAAATTTTGATTAGTAGCCGAAATAACTCTTACATCAATTTTTTCCGGTAACGGGTTGCCGACTATTTCAATTTCATTTTCTTCCAATACACGCAGAAGTTTTGCCTGGAGAGCTAAATCCATCTCCCCAATTTCATCAAGTAATAACGTTCCTCCTTCGGCAGCCGCAAACTTTCCTAATTTCGCCTGCGATGCCCCTGTGAATGCTCCCTTCGCATATCCGAACAATTCACTTTCTAATAAATCATGCGGTATTGCAGCGCAATTAACCTTAAAAAAAGGTTGCTCTTTCCTTGGGCTGTTGTAATGCAGTGCCCATGCTACCAGCTCTTTTCCTGTTCCGCTTTCCCCTGTAAGTAGCACCTTGGTGGATGCGCTTGACACAATTTCTATTTCTTCAACAATTTTTTTCAGCTGGGAACTTACACCAATCATTCGATATTTTTCAGCAATTTCCCCTATCCATCTACTTGCGGTTTCTTTCAATTCTTTGTTCGAAATAGCGTTTCTTATTATGGCAGTTAACCTTGTAGCATCTACAGGCTTTTCTATAAAATCATATGCCCCCAGTTTCATTGCTTCAACAGCAATTTTTATAGTGCTTTGACCGGATATTATTATAACAGGCAGATGAGAAAAGCGAACAATTACTTCCTTGAGTATGTCTATGCCGCTGAGTCCGGGCATATTTACATCTAATAATAAAGCATCGTAATTGATATTTGTTATATATTTAATTACATCAGTGGAAGTTAACAGAGTATCAACAATATAATTCTTTCCGGTTAATACTTTTTTTAATGTTTCCACAAAAGTATAATCATCGTCAACGGCAAGTATTTTCGGTTTTTTCATTTCATTCATAATTAATCAGCAATTAATAATTTGAAGACAATTATTGTTCCACTAATATCTCTCGCTTTTATATTGATCTTACAATCGTGGTCGTCCAATATTTTTTTTGCAATTGCCATGCCCATTCCACTGCCATGCAATTTTGTAGTTGTGTAAGGATCAAAAAGAGAATTTCTGATTTTCTCGTCTATGCCCATCCCTTCGTCGGCAATATTAAACTCTAAATAACTTCTGTTACCGAGGGCTAGCTTTCTGCATTTTATAACTATTTTTCCTTGTCCGTTCATCGCATCTATTGCATTTTCAATAAATACCTGAAGAGTGTCTTCAATTTGAGAACTATCGCATAATACATTCTCGTGGATGTCTCCTGATACCTCAATTTTTATATTGTGCGCCATATAAGATGAAAAACGAAGCAGAGCATTGTTTATTAACAATTCTGCCTTTATAGGGGTAAAAGTAGGAAGATGCGAATTTGTTAACTTTAAAAAGCTGTTTATAAAGTTTCTAATCCTATAAATTTCCTGCCGCGAAGTACTTATATCTTTAAGCACCGACTCTGTATTATCCCCAATATTTTCTTCTATCGAATCGAGGTTTAGTAAAATTGACGCAAGCGGCGTCTTTATTTCGTGAGCAACTTTTTGAACCGAGTGAGCTAATACTTTTTGCCGCTCACTCAATATTTGTTCGGAGATGTCTTCTAACCTGATATAAACTGCAATGTTCAAACGCCATGGCGATTTTAACGGGATACATGTGCACTTAATTTTTATGTAGTTACCTTTTTTATTGATGGTAAGCAAATCGATCTTCCGCCGGCTGCTCTTTAATGTTGTGGCGGCTATTGCAAAAAGTTCCTTGTTATTTTTTCTAAGAGATGAAACATCTTTGCCCCGCCAGAAAGAATAATCACTGTCGAAAATTCTGAGCGCTGATTTATTCGCATATACTAGTTTAAGCTTGTTGTTAAATATCAGCATTGCATCCTGAGACCGGTTGGTTGAGTTGAGGAAATATGACACTACGATGGACAGTTTAATTAAAAGGTATTTTATTCCGAACATCGGAATAATGGTGCAGAGAAAAAACAAAATAAAATGCAACGGGATAAGGTAATATTTTGTAA
>JAIOIM010000069.1 GCA_019912505.1 Ignavibacteriaceae bacterium | reverse complement strand
ATATACGGGAGTCCCCGACATGAGCCCAATAGGCTGTGTAGTCCTTCAGGAATAATACTTCGGCAGTTGTAGCCATACCACTTAGCAGTGAGTTATTCAGCGCACGGTCAAAAACCGATTTATTAGCATAAGTTACAGCAGAGCGAATTTTTTCAATATAGTCGTGAGTATCATTTTCGGATGAAAAATATTCAATAATGGATTCAACTACGGTTTTGGATGCGATTTCGCCCGCTTGACTGCCTCCAAGACCGTCGCAAACAATTGAGAGCAGCCCCCTATCAATCTCTACTATCCCAGCTGCGTCTTCATTGTTCAACCTTCTAAGACCTATATGGTTAAACTGCCTGTACGTTAACTTCATAAAAAAGTTTGTTGATTCGTTGATGCTGAATAATGAAAAAATAAATATTTACAAAATAACAAATTAAATAGATGATTTCGTAGTACACACTAAAAATTTCCACGACAAAATAATAAATGATTAGCATTAAACAAACTTTGCTAGTTAAAAATTGAGGAAGCAATATTTCAAATAAGTCTCTTTTTTTATTGACGTTATCAGATGAGAATAGCCGCCGTTTATTTGCTTAACAGATAGCATAGCTTTATATTTGTAGCTCATTTTTGGGAATTTACTACCGAATTGTTTATGCGAGAATGGCGGAATTGGTAGACGCGCTAGACTTAGGATCTAGTACCGAGAGGTGTCGGGGTTCGAGTCCCCGTTTTCGCACTGTTTTTAATTCCCTTTGTTTTTTTACCAGCAAAGTTAGCTTGAGGTTATAATTGGAAGTTAAAATTAATGACTTATCCGCCTCCGAAAAAGAGATGGAAGTTAGTCTTACTTTTGAAGAAGTAAAAGATGATATAAAAAAGGAAGTGCTGAAACAAACTAAGGAGATTCAAATGCCGGGTTTCCGTAAAGGTAAAGTTCCGCTTCACCTTGTAAAAAAAATGTACGGTGATGCACTAGACTATGAGGCTTCCGAAAAAGCAGCAAACGCACAATTCTGGAAAATCATAAAAGAAAAAGATATCAACCCTATAGGGCAACCTACTTTGACCGATATTAAATTTGTCCCGGGCGCTGATCTTACTTTCAAAGTAAAATATGAAGTAATGCCGGAGCTTGAAGCAAAAGATTATTTTGAAAACGAACTTGAAGTGCCAGAGTTACACGCTAAAGATGATGCTGTTGATGCAGAACTGAAACAACTGCTGAAATCAAACAGCACAAATGAAGATACCGACCAGGTTGGTGATAATAATAACTTTATAATTAATGTTGAACTACTTGGCGTTGATGAAGTGGGCTTGCCTCTAGAAGGTGTTCAACCTCAAACAATGGATATCGATCTTTCAAACGAAAGAGTTCAGAAAGATATACCCGAAAAAGCATACGGCAAAAAAGTTGGCGAGTCTTTTAACTTTTCTTTTATAGATAAAAGGAATGTGAAAAATGAAACAGGTGAAGAAAACGAAACCGAAGAAGTGTTTTATTACAAAGCCGATATAAAAAACGTTAAAAAAATTGTTGAGCCTGAACTCACAGAAGAATTTATAAAGAAGGCATCGGGCAATAAAGCTTCAACCGAAGAAGAACTTCGCGCTCAAATAAGGGACGATATTCAATCTTACTTAGATGGGCGTACAGATAACCTTGTGCGCTCGAAATTAATATCTGTAATTATCGAAAAAAATAATTTCACTCCGCCCTCAACACTAGTTGAAAATTATCTTGAAGACTTATTAAAAAATGATGAAGTTGAAGCGAAAAAACAGGGTTACAAATCTTACGATAAAGAAGCCGCCCGGAAATCCTACAGAGATTTAGCCGAAAGAGAAGTAAAATGGTTTTTACTAAAACGCTCAATTGAAAAACAGGAAAACATTGAAGTAACCGATGATGAGTTATTAATTGAAGCAGAAAAAGAAGCGGGGAAAATTGGTTTGCCCGTTGAGAAAATGTTAAATTATTACAAATCTGCTAATTACAAAGGGACTTTACTTGATGAAAAAGTTTTTGATATGTTAAAGGGAAAAAATTCTATTAAAAAGGTGGACCCTGAAAAGTACACAAAAAAAGAAAAGGAATAGAAATGCAAAATCATCCTGAGATGTATAACCAGCTTGTCCCTTACGTTATCGAACAAACCGGACGCGGCGAACGCGGAATGGATATTTATTCCCGCTTGCTTAGAGAAAGAATTGTTTTTATCGGTACACCTATTGACGATCATATAGCAAGTCTTACAATAGCACAGTTAATTTTTCTTGAAGCAGAAGATTCAGAAAAAGATATAAATGTGTATATCAACTCCCCCGGAGGAAGTGTAACCGCTGGTCTTGCAATATACGATACAATGAAATATATAAAACCGGATGTAGCTACTATATGTGTGGGAATGGCTGCAAGTATGGGCGCTATTTTGCTTGCCGGCGGAACTGCAGGTAAACGTACCTCACTCCCGAATTCCAGAATTATGATTCATCAGCCATGGATAGGCGGAATGCAGGGACAAACTAGCGATATTCAAATTCATGCAAAAGAAATGCTCCGTACAAGAGACACTCTTTACAACATCCTTGCTGAGCATACAGGCAAGACGCTTGAACAAATTACAAAAGACTGCGACCGCGATTATTACATGAGCGCGGAAGAAGCAAAAGAATATAATATTGTAGACAACATTCTTGAAAAAAGAATCCCATTAGATAAATAACTTTTTAGGGACTGCTGCTCAGGCAGTCCCAATATTTAGAACCACCGATATGTTCCGATCAAAAATAAAACTCCATTTACTTCTTTTTCTTATCACCTCCATATTTGTAATTAATCTCCCCGCACAGGATATTAATAATAAATTGGATCGTTATATTTTTGATTATCAAAAAAACAAAAATATTCCCTCTATTTCTGCCGGGTTACTGCAGAACGACAATTTTATTTGGCGGGGTGCCGAGGGTTTTTCCGATATCGAAAATTCGGTGTATGCTTCTCCCCGTACTATTTACCGTATAGCG
>JAIOIM010000658.1 GCA_019912505.1 Ignavibacteriaceae bacterium | reverse complement strand
GCATTTATACTATTTTTAATTATGATGGTTTGCGTTTCTATGTTTGGGCAGAACATGGCATCGCTGGCATCAAGAGGTTTTGTTCCGGAGGCATGGGAAATTCGACCAATTTCATCATCGTTGGCTCCACTCTTTTTTAATGCAAACTCAAGCGGCTCAGTGCTGGCTTTTGAAATATTCTGGTGGATGCATATTATTGTTGTTTTCGGGTTTATGAACTTTTTACCCTATTCAAAACATTTTCACGTTATTACATCTATCCCGAATACTTTTTTTGCGCGGCTCGACGATATTAGGAATACCATTCAGCCGTTGAATCTTGAGGATGAATCAACCGAAGTTTTCGGCGCTGCAGATGTTGAACATCTTTCCTGGAAACAAATCCTCGATGGCTTTTCGTGTACCGAGTGCGGAAGATGCACTGCCGCATGTCCGGCTAATATTGTCGGTAAAACATTATCACCGAGAAAAATAATTGTTGATATAAGAAGACGCAACGCTGAAAAAGCGCCGCTCTTGGTTGAAGGAAAAGAAAGCGGTGAGTTGTTTGAAAAAACACTTGTTCACAACTATATTACCGATAAAGAATTGTGGCAGTGTACAACTTGTATGGCTTGTGTGCAGGAATGCCCGGTTATGATTGAACATCTCGATTCGATTATTGACATGCGCCGGAATCTTGTTTTAACTGAATCTGAATTTCCCGCAAGTTTGAACCCTGTGTTTAAAAGTATCGAGACTAACTTTTCACCATGGGCATTTAATCAAGCAGATCGTGCCGAATGGGCTGATGGAATGAACATCAAAACATTGGCGGAAGATAAAAACGGCGAAATTCTTTTCTGGGTCGGTTGTGCCGGTTCGTTTGATAACCGCTATAAAAAAGTTACAAAAGCATTTGCATCTTTGATGCAAAAAGCAAATATTGATTTTAGAATACTCGGCACAGAAGAAAAGTGCAATGGCGATACAGCACGCAGGTTAGGCAATGAATATCTTGCACAGATGATGATGACTGAAAATATAGAAACACTTAACGGGTATGGTGTTAAAAAAATTGTTACCGCGTGTCCCCATTGTTTTCATTCGCTTGGAAACGAATACAAACAATTCGGCGGTAATTATGAAGTTGTTCACCACACTCAATTTATCGAGCAGTTATTAGTCGATGGTAAAATTCAGCTAAAAACCGAGAACAAATCATCGATGGTTACTTACCATGATTCATGTTATCTCGGCAGGTATAATGATGTTTACGATTCACCAAGAACATCTTTGCAAAGTGTAAACAATTTAGAACTTGTAGAAATGGGGCGTAACAAGAGTCGCGGTTTTTGCTGCGGCGCCGGAGGCGGCAGAATGTTTCTTGAGGATGTAGAAGGCGGAAGGATAAACGAAGAAAGAACAAAAGAAGCGCTTGCAACAAATGCCGATACAATTGCGTCAGCCTGCCCGTTTTGCATGACGATGATGACTGACGGTGTAAAGCATTATGAAAAACAAGATGAAGTTAAAGTAAAAGATATTGCAGAAATAATATTTGAGAATTCAATCTAACAATCAACCACATTCAACGGAGGTGTAATGAACAAGTACGAAGAACTAATGCAAGCAGTCAATAATCTGGAAGCAGATTTCCAGAAGTTTTACGAAAAGGGTCAGGCAGCAGCCGGAACCCGTTTGCGTAAAGGTTTAAGCGATTTGAGAAAATTCGCTCAAGATGTACGTAAAGATGTACAGGATGTTAAAGCAGCAAGAAAAGCTGACAAAAACTAATTAACATCAAATTATTTGTAAAAAAGGCTGAATTATATTTATATAGTTCAGCCTAATTTTTTATTATGATGAACAACCTACCAAATATATTAATCTACCTGTCACTTTCATTTTTTACTTTTTTTAATCTCGGCGGTGAAAGAAAAGTGCCGATTGAGCAGGAGAGTAACAAAGTTGAAGAGATAATTTCTACAATTAAAATCTCTGTCGTTGGCGATTTAATGTGTCATTCCGTCCAATACAATTATGCAAAAATAGAGGG
>JAIOIM010000657.1 GCA_019912505.1 Ignavibacteriaceae bacterium | reverse complement strand
CGTGGGTTAATGAGAAAAGAAAGAGAATTAAAAACGGTTTCACCTGTATGCCGTGGCGTAACCGTTTGCAACCTTTTTAGACCAGACTCATTAGTTTTAACGGAGAATCGTTGTAATACAGTTTGTTGCAAATGATAGAATATTTAATGATTCATTCCGCATTCATCGGGGAGAGTTGGCAGCCATGCTTCAACAAATCGGGGAGGCTCCGCCTAAAACTGATTTTCTTGTTTTTATAGATGAACAATCAACCGGAAGAACTGGGGGTTATTTTAATTGTTACTTGGATTCTTAGGAGGAAAATTCTGCGCTGATGTAATCAGTATCCAAAATTGCATCCGGAGGCGGTTAAACCTCCGAACACAAATATTACTTTAAACAGATTTTAATTTTCTGCCGCCGCAATTAATCCATCAACAGAACTTCTGAAATTCTTTCCATTGCCCAATCAATTTCTTCCTGTTTTATTACAAGCGGCGGAGCAAAACGGATTACATTATCGTGAGTTTCTTTGCAGAGTATTCCCTTCTTCATCAAGGCTTCGCAAAAACGGCGCGCCCCTTTTGCTTCCGGCAGCAGTTCTACACCTATAAACAAACCTTTACCGCGAATTTCTTTTACATGCTTCGAACCAACGGCGCGTAATTTATTGCGGAAGTATTCTCCCATTTTTGCCGAGTTTTCTATAAGATTTTCTTCAACCAAAACCTTAAGACTTTCCCGCGCAACCGCTACGCCCAGTGGGTTTCCGCCGAATGTTGAACCATGATCACCCGGGTTAAAAACGCCGAGTACTTCTTTATCCGAAAGCACTGCCGATACCGGGTAGCAGCCGCCGGAAAGTGCTTTGCCAATAATTACTGCATCGGGGCGAATATCTTCGTGCATGTATGCAAATAACTTTCCGCTTCTTCCGAGACCGCTTTGTATTTCATCGACAACAAACAATACATTATTCTTTTTACAAACATCGAATGCTTTTTTTAAGAAACCTGCCTCGGGAACAATTACTCCCCCTTCGCCCTGTATAGGCTCAACAAGAAATGCAACTGTGTTTGGAGTTATTGCTTTTTCAAGTTCCTCCGCATTGCCGTATTCAATTATTTTAAAACCCGGCGTAAAAGGACCATAACCGTCCCTATACTGCGCTTCGGTTGAAAAACTGATTATTGAAATTGTTCTGCCGGCAAAGTTATTTGTACATGCTATTATTTCGGCTTCACCTTCTTTTACCCCTTTTACTTTATAGCCCCATTTACGGACTGCCTTCAAAGCCGTCTCAACTGCTTCCGCGCCCGAGTTCATCGGCAGAACCATCTCGTAACCGGTAAGCTCACAAAGTTCCTTATATAAGAAGGGCAGTTGGTCGTTGCGGAATGCCCTTGAGGTGAGTGTAATTTTATCAGCCTGATTTTTTAACGCATTTATAATTCTTGGATGGCAATGCCCCTGGTTAACGGCTGAATAGGCGGCAAGGCAGTCGAGGTATTTATTTCCTTCAACATCATAAACCCAAACGCCCTCACCTTTTTGAAGCACAACATCTAACGGGTGGTAATTGTGCGCTCCATATTTTTCTTCCATTTCGATAAATTCTTTGGTATTCATATTAATCCTCTAATTTTA
>JAIOIM010000656.1 GCA_019912505.1 Ignavibacteriaceae bacterium | reverse complement strand
CTCATGAATATTTGGCTGGACTTTCAAACGACAACAAACAACCTCCTAACGGACTTGGTTTTGAACTTAAATCAACAGCATTTTATAAAGTTAAAGGTGAGTGGACACCGAAAGAAACATTTGCAATTACCATGATTAATCCAACAGTGTTGCTTGTAACGCCGTTTTTTGAAAGTCATTGCTGGGAGAAATTGAAATCATTGGTTTACTGTGCCGTAACGTGGAACGGCAAACACAACGAGAAAGCAGAACTTTTAAAGGTGCAATCGTTTGACTTTTTAGAGAGCGACACACTCATACAAGAAATTCAAATCGACTATGAATATATACGCAACAAACTTATCACACGAGGATTTCAAGCATTAACAGGCAAAGACGGCAAATGGATACAAGCAAGAACTAAAGGTGCCGGGCACGGATCAACAAGCAGAGCATTTTACGCAAGGAAAGAACTCATAAAGGAGATTATCAAACTATGACGAGAGAAAGAAGCACTGGGCATAACATAGACTATACGACAATGCGGGGTGCAATGCTTCGTATTATAGTTTTGTGCAAGGTTCAACATTTGTGCTTCATGTCAAGTGTCGTGGTAAAAAGCCCACACTGCGCGTAACCCATGAATGTTATGAAAATCCTGATATACATATTTTTCTCCACATTCTTATTTCAAGTTTTCGCTCAAGGAAATCTTGGTAGTATTACTGGCACTGTATCCGATGAAAAGGGAGATGTGCTGCCGTTTGCAAATTTAATAATTAAAGAAAGTAATAACGGAACATCTTCCGATTTGCGAGGCAAATACAAAATTATATCCCGACCGGGCACTTATACAATTGAAGTTTCATTTATAGGCTTTGAAAAAGTAGTTCAAAAAATTGAAATACTTTCAGGAAAAACTATTGAAAAGAATTTTACTCTCAAAAGCACATCGTTTGAAATAGGCACCATTGAGGTTGTTGCAAAATCTGAATTTAATCCCATCATTCCGGAAACAAAAACAATAGTCTCCTCAAGCGAGATTGAGCATATGCAAGCATCAAGTTTAAATGATGTATTAAAACTTACACCGGGCGTTGAAACAACAAACCCAACGCTAAACACATCCGAGAAAGCTCAAATTAGAAGCGGTGACGCCATTGGAACACAAATTATTCTTGACGGCGTGCCTATTACAAATAATGCAAATATGCAGGTGGGTATTGGTTATTCAACCGCTAACAGCGGCATTGATCTCCGTTCAATTCCGGCGGAAAATATAAAAGAAGTTGAGATCATCCGGGGAATTCCATCCGCTATTTATGGAGATCTTGTTGACGGTTTGATGATTGTTAAAACAAAAGCAGCTGTAGAAACACCCAAAGTTAAAATGAAATATAATCCACAACTCTATGAATTAAATGTAAGCGGCGGTTATAATTTAGGAAGTTGGATTTTAAACGGAAATTTTAATGTGGCATCTTCAGAGCGCGATATCCGGGTGCAGGGGGATGGTTACACACGATTTGCCGCACAGCTATCTCTTGAAAAGGATAACGAAAACTTCAACTTTAAAAATATTTTTGGTTTTACAAGAGCCTTTGATGAGTATAAAGAAAAACCAGGCTATGCGCTAAGAGAAGCCTGGTATAACAGAGATGTTAATTTTAAATACTCCGGAAATTATTCCCGAATGTTTGATTCTTTTAACAAACTTTCGGCACAAGTATCAGTTTCATATACACGGCAAAACTCATACGCGCAGCAATTAGTTTCAAGAGATAATATTGTAATTTCAGATCGCTTGACCGAAGGAACCAAAGAAGGAAGAATTGTATTCGGTTCATACATAGGCAAAAAAAATATTCAAGGCGATGTATGGAATTTATTTGCCGATATAAATTACAACTACAAATTTTTCGTTGGTGATATTCTTCATGGCTGGACGATTGGCGGCACATATAGAAATGATTTTAACAAAGGGGAAGGAATCGTTTTCGATCCTTTATTTCCGCCAAGTGTTTCAACAACAACTCCCCGACTAAGAACTTATAGCGATATACCTGAGTATGCGATAGTAAGCTTTTACACGGAAGATAAAATTACAGGAACGCTTTGGAAACCATTTACACTGCAGGCAGGCGTTAGGTATGAAAGTTACAGACCAAACGGTATAAACTTAAAAGGTTTAATCGGGCAGGCAGATCTTATCGAATCGAATAACGGAACTTTTCTAAACCCGAGAGTTACTTTCTCGATGAATCTTACCGATGATTCACAGTTTCGCCTCGGATACGGCGTAACTTCAAAATCACCGCCCATGGGGATGATATTTGCACAGGAAAAATATTTCGATATTATCGACACGGTTTCTGTAGTTAATCCTCAATATCCTGACAGCAACTTTTCTCTTGTTTCCACCTTTATAAGAGAGCAGGCAAATAATAATATCAAAGGTTACAAACAAACTAAATACGAGGCAAGCTTCGATCAGCAATTTGATTTACTCGGTTTCTCGTTAACGGGTTATATAAATGAAACTACCGGAATGTTCAGAGGAATAAACGAGCCGACTATTTATTACAAAAAATCATTCCCTAACTGGCCCGATGAATCTGGCTCGTACATTACGCGAACCTACATCGATACTTATTCAAAAAATGCAAACAACGGGTGGCAAAACGTAAAAGGATTAGAGGCATCGATAACCACCAAAAGAATTCCGACGATAAACACTGTTATAAAAATTGATGCAGCTTATATCTATAATAGGAGCGGTACAACCAACGGTTACTATTTTTCTTCGGCAAGGTTTGTTCCTGCACTTAATGCCGAAGTGATGCCGATGTTTACTTCGTATGAATATTATAATAAAGATTTATTAATTAATTACAGGTTTGAAGTTCAGGCAAAGACATTAGGTCTCTGGTTAACTGTTCATGTTCAGCAAAAATTAATTGAAATAAATGGAAGAAAAAGATACGATGACACGCTTGCTATAGGTTATTATTCTTCGGACGGCACTCTTACTTACATCCCCGATGATGAGCGTGACGATGCTAAATATGTTTCATTACGCCGTTCGATACAATCGTTTGAATTACTTGAAGAAGATAAACCGAACAAATGGCTTTTTAATGTGAAGGTAAGTAAATCGCTATGGCACGGAGCGGCTATTTCATTTTATGTAAATAATTTTTTTAACAATCAGCCTCTCTATCGAGTAAAAAGAAGTTCAGCCGCTTCACCAAGTTATGAAAGAAGAAATCCAGATATTTTTTACGGCATCGATTTTAGTTCGACATTAAATTTTAGATAAGCGAAAATGGTTAAATTAAAAATAAAAATAATTAGTAAAATACTCCTGATATTCATTCTATTACTTACGTTCGGATGCAGCGACGTATTAAATGTTGAAACGAAGCCGGATAAAATAGAAAGAGAAATAACATTTACATTAGTATTAAACGATAACACCGGGTTTATGCAGACGCTTTTTGGAAGCAGCCGGGTTAGGGGAGCCGAAGTTACATTAAAATCTAATTTATTAGGTACGGAGTATAAACTTGTTTCCGACACAAATGGTGTTGTAAGCATAAAAGGTATTTTATCAGATAAGTATTTAGTTACGGCAAACAGACAAATGACGCCCGAAGAGATGCAAATTATAAGCGGTTCATCGGCTTCCAATGTAAAGCTTGCAAATAAAAACAAAAGAATAGTTGAATTAAATGCAGCTATTACGGAACCGGTTCAGCTCGATATGGAGCTTGTAGTCGGTTCTTCTCCTTTAATTATCAGTGAGATATACGGGAGCGGTCCATCCGGTTCTGGTTTGTATTATCACGATAAATATGTCGAAATATTTAATCAATCCGATTCTGTTCTTTACCTCGATAGTCTGATGATTGCCGTTGTCTATTCTAGTTCATACCTCGGCTTAAATTATCGAGATGATCCCGCTTATGTCCATTCAAAAAGTATATGGATATTTCCGGGAACAGGACACGACTACCCGATACAGCCGGGAGAGTTTGTTGTTTGCGCCGAGGATGCGATTGATCATCGAATAAATGCACCGAATAGTATAAACCTTTCCCATTCGGCGTTTGAATTTTATAAAGATGATGCACCCGATGTTGATAACCCAGCGGTGCCCAATATGATAAGAATTTATCAGCCTGCCGGTAATGATTGGCTAATCGGCGGTGAAAGAAGCGCATTGATATTGGCTCGTTTTTCTGTAGATTCCTTGAAGGCTTTCGATGATCAGTTCTTAATTCCTTACCGAACAATTTTGGATGGTGTGGAATACATGAGCGACCCGACAAAACTCGATGAAAAAATATTGAATCAATCTATTGATGCCGGTACCACAGGCGGAATTCAGTTCTATAC
>JAIOIM010000655.1 GCA_019912505.1 Ignavibacteriaceae bacterium | reverse complement strand
ATGAAAGGGCATACACTTCTTAAATACAGCAGAGCGTTAGAAGTGCAGCAAAAAAATATTTTCCACATTGAATTCCTCTGAGGAACTTTATCTCTGCATGAAAAACAAACAGCCTGAGATAAAGCTTGATCCGGAAGTGATAGAAAAGCGTTAAAACCAATTGAGTGTATGCTTGCGATGAGCTAACATTTTTGTAAAATAATTTTAAATGTAGTTCCCTCTCCGGGGGCAGATGCTTTTACGAAAATCTTTCCTCTATGGTATTCTTCCACTATCCTTTTTGAAAGGCTCAGCCCGAGACCCCAGCCTCTTCGTTTGGTTGAATAACCGGGACGGAATATATCTTTTCGGCGTTTAATATCCACACCTTTTCCATTATCGGAAACTTCAATTTCAACCTTTGTGCGGTAATCTTTTACGAGGATTTTTATTTTACCTTCTCTGTGGTCTATCGCATCAAGCGAATTTTTTATTAGATTTTCAATTACCCATTCAAACAACTCCAAATTTAACTCTGCACATGCAAGCTCATCGCCTTCCAAAGTTAGTTGTACGCTCTTACCGGTTTGCGGCAGCCTCCGTTGAAAATAATCGATAACGCTTTTTATTTCATCATAAACTTTACAGTTTTTTAGTTCGGGCTTTGCGCCAATTTTTGAAAAACGGTATGTTATTTTATTTAGTTTTTCAACGTCGCTTCCAATTTCTTCAGCCACATCCAGCACTTTGTCCGGGTCTCTATATTGAATTTTTAATAATTCCAACCATCCCATCAAACTTGAAATAGGCGTACCGAACTGATGAGCCGTCTCCTTAGCCATACCAACCCAAATGTTACTTTGTTCGTTTCTTTTTATTGAACTGAACCCGACATAACCAATTATGATAAACAAAGCAGCAATAGAAATTTGAACGTAAGGATAATATTTTAGTTGTCTTATTAAATCGGAATCGCCGTAATGAATTTTTTGCAAAACAATTGAGTCCTGGTATGTTACTATAATTGGAAGGTGTGACTCATCCATTTGTTTTACGGTTTCCTGCAAAAACATTTTAAGATCTGCGGCTGACAGAGTAGTATCGTAATTAATATTTTTTATATTTTTTATATCTGATTCGGAGTTAATTGAGATGCTGTCATCAGCATCGGTTTGAATCATTGGAAAATTGATTGGCTTAATTATATTGTCAAAGAGGAATGTAATATCAACGTCTGTCTCGGAAGTGTTCGCAATATATTCAATACCCTTTGCATAAAGCTGTGCAATCTGCCTCTCTTTTTCCTGCAATTTTTGAACGAGTGCTTGAGTGTAATATAATGTTCCAACGGCTATAGAAATTGCAATAACTATTAAAGTTATTTTGATATTTAAAGAAGCCGGTCCGCCCGCCATCTTTTTCATCTTTAGCTCCTATGTTAAAAAGTTAAAACGACAAAAGGTGCTTATGCCCTCGAAAAACGATATACAAAAATGGTTGTTTTATAACTATAAAATCCAGGTAAAATAAAATGGAAGAAAAGATATGTCAATAATATAATCCACCGCGTAAACGGCGGATTATCAAATAAAATTAATCGACAAAAAATGTTTGATTACGTTTCGGTCCAACGGAAATAATTCCGATTTTCAAATCAGCTTCTCTTGCAATAAATGATAAATAATCTTTTGTTGCCTGCGGCAGTTTTTCAAAAGAAGTGCACTCTGTAATATCTTGGTCCCAACCCTGAAGTGTTGTGTAAACCGGTTTTACGTTTGCTAATTTTTCAACATCGGTAGGAAAAGATTTTAATATTTTACCACTCAGTTCATAACCGGTGCAGACTTTTATTTCCTCAAAATTGCTAAGTACATCTAACTTGGTTATTGCAACTGTATCAATACCGTTTACCATCGATGAATATTTTACAAGAAAAGCATCAAACCATCCGCATCTTCTGGGGCGTCCGGTTGTGGCGCCAAACTCAGCACCGGTTTTACGCAGTTTCTCTCCGACTACATCGGTTAATTCGGTTGGAAACGGACCGTTGCCCACGCGGGTAGTATAAGCTTTAACTATTCCGAATACATCGGTAATTTTTGTTGGCGGAACTCCGGTGCCGGTGCATGCGCCGCCGCTTGTTGGGTTTGATGATGTAACAAACGGATAAGTACCGTGGTCAACATCTAACAATGCACCCTGCGCGCCTTCAAGCAAAACCGATTTTCCTTCGGCAATTGCACCGTTTAAATATGCCGGAACATCTTTTATATATTTGTCAATTGCATTATCAAAAGCCTGATACTGTTCTATAATTGTGTCAACGTCAAGCTCCTGATGTTCGTAAACTTTTTTAAGAAGATTGTTTTTTTCTTTTAAGTTTTCTCTAATTTTTTCGCTTAAAATTTTTCGGTCAAGTAAATCTACAATTCGTATACCTTTGCGCGCGTATTTATCTATGTAACAAGGACCTATACCTCTACCCGTTGTACCAATTTTTTTATCACCGCTTTCGTTTATAGAATCTAGAAGTTTGTGGTATGGCATTATTAGGTGTGCGTTATGGCTTATAAATAACCTGCCTTCTACACTAATACCATGTTTTTCCAAAAGCTCAATTTCTTCGAGCAAAGCTGTCGGGTCGATTACAACACCGTTACCAATTACGCAAATTACGCCTTTGCGAAGAATGCCCGAAGGTATTAGGTGTAAAATATATTGTTTATCGCCAATAGCAACAGTATGCCCGGCATTAGCTCCACCCTGGTAGCGAACAACTATATCGTAATTAGCACTTAATATATCTACTATTTTACCTTTGCCTTCATCGCCCCACTGGCTGCCGACTAAGACTGTTACTTTCATCAGAATTCCTTTTAGAGGGATTAAATGGTTGTTGTTTGAACAAAACAAAGGAGCTGTTCTAAAAATAATAATTCTCGAACATTCTGCCCATCAAAATTGTAACTTCATCACATCCTCACGACTGCGTAACAAAAGCTAAATTGGCAAAAATGTTATTTTTAGTTCAGCCCCTTTTATTTAGGAACGAAAAGATAATTATTTAGAAAAACTTTCAACCGCGGCGTCAACCGTTTCGAATGTTTCGAAAATAGTGATGAGTTTTGTTATAATTAGAAGGCTTTCAATTTTTTCGGTAACCCGAGCAAGCTTTAAACTGCCGTCTGCTTTTTTCATAGTTGTAAGACCGCCAATCATCATGCCGAGACCCGAACTGTTCATAAATTTAACAGAGGCTAAATCTACAATAATGTTTTTTTTGTCTTCTTCAATCAGTTTATGCAGATGATCGTTGAAATCCTTAGTATCCTCGCCGCCCATCACATTTCCCTTCAACTCGATTATAACGGCGCCGTATCTTTCATTGGTTTTTATTTTCATTTAAGAACTCCTAATTCTTTAGCGTTCAATTTAAGCAGATGCCCTTATTTTTGCAAGTAGTTAAATAATTAGATTACATTAAAAATGAACTTTTTATATTTTTAACGAAAATTTATCCCCCTTATAATATGGAACTATAAATTTATGGATACGTCTAAAAACCCGGAAGCAAATAATTTGAAGGAAAAATTGCAATATCCACAAATATTAAAACTTGATGACGATTTTTCACTTATTCAAAGATTTATTGAAGGTGAGGAATCATGCTTTGCAAACCTTGTACATCGGCATAAAGAAAAAGTAAGAAACATAATTTACATCACTCTTACCGATACCGGCAGCGTAGACGATATAGCGCAAGAGGTTTTTATAACAGTATATAAAAGCTTAAAGCATTTCCGTTTCGAGTCGCAGTTTACAACCTGGCTTTATAGAATAACTGTTAATAAATGCAAAGACCATCTTAGAAAAGTAAAAATACGCAGCATCTTTACACCGATAAGAGACGATTTTGAATATGGCGATGAATCGAATTCAACATATTCGGATGTTCCGGAAATAATGCAGAGAGCAATAAAAAAATTGCCCGAAAAATTGCGGACGCCGCTTCTATTAAAGGATATTGAAGGCTTGAGCTATCAGGAAATTGCCGAAGCAGTTCAGTGCGAAATTGGAACTGTAAAGTCGAGGATTTTTAGAGCTCGCGTTGGCTTAAAAAATATTTTAAAGCCATACGAGCAGGAGTTGACAACGTGAAAAAAAAATATAATGAAGAAGAAATCTTATCCGCATACATAGACGGCGAACTTTCGCAAATAGAAGAGGCGGCACTTGAAAAAAAAATTGCGCTTTCAAAAAAACTGCAAGAAAAATTTGAAGAGCTGAAACGCCTAAAAATGTTGACTCAAAAAGCTTACAAAAGCATACCCGAGTCGCTATATTTTGAAACAAAAGTTATGGCACAAATCAATGAATCCAAGCCGGTAATTGGAAGGCTGAAAAAATGGTCGCCCGTTATTGCCGTCGCATTTGGCACCCTTATATTGATGGTATTCCTTCGTATTAATCCGCAATTATTAGATAACATTGTTGATGAACAAAAAGATAACATTGTAGGGTTTTACAAAGAAAATCTTCAACCGCTGCTCTTTGCCTCCAACCTTTCTGCTGAAGATGTATTTAACTTTGCATTAAACCGCAGGCTTCCGCTCGATCAGGGAAAAAATCACTTTTTACTTTTGGGTTCGGAAACTGATGGGGACGAATATTTTGAAATAAAACCTGCAAAAGAAGTGGTTATGGAAGGTGATTATGAAAACTTTGTAAAAGCGTTAAAACTAAATCAAACACAGAAACTCCAGATGGATTCAATACTTGGATCTTACAGAGACGAATTGGAAACTCAGGTGCTATCGAACGACAAAAATACTATAGCTATAAATTCCAATTTATGGAATTACAGCAAAGCTATTGTTGCAGACCTGATGTTATTTGCAAAAGATGCAAACCAAAGTGAGTTTGCAAAAATAATACCTGCGGGGTATAACTTTAACGATACTAAAAATGTAGTACAGGTTGTTAATCGGGTGCGTACAATGCCGGATGATAACTATATTTTTTTCTCCCCCGATACAATATTTAAAAGCGGGATAGATAAGGCGCAGCTAAAGCAGAAATTGCGCGAGTATAAAGAACAACAGCGGCAAGAAATGCTCAGTCTGAAAAAGGATGTAAATAGTTTACGTGTAGAAGTGAAGAAGTTACCAGAATTAAATTTTAGACTTTTTATTGACCAGAATAAAAGCAGCCAGCGTTTAAGAAAAAATCATTCGCAAAATTATAACATTAGTGTTGACTCAAATGTTTGCCGCGTTGTAATTCCCGATATCGAATTGCCTGATTTTGAAATGCCGGATATGAAAGAAATTGAATTTGAAATTGAGCAGGCAACAAAAAATCTAAAAAATTTTTCTATTTCGTTCGATAACAGCAAAGGGAAAAATAGCTTCGGGTTTAAAATTAGTACAGGCGACTCAACGAAAGATTTTAATTTTGTTGTGCCTATGCCTAATGTAGACTC
>JAIOIM010000654.1 GCA_019912505.1 Ignavibacteriaceae bacterium | reverse complement strand
TTATATAAGCCGGGTGAGTATATTATGGCAAGCGGCGGCAAACGACTGCGCCCGCTTCTTGTTATCTTATCTTCGAGGGCGGTTTCAAACAAAAAAATAAAACCTTATAACGCATCGGTTGCAGTTGAACTGCTCCACAATTTTACACTTGTGCATGATGATATAATGGATAATGCCGATATAAGGCGCGGCAGACCAACATTACATAAATTACATTCGTTAGATACTGCTATTCTAGTGGGCGACAGCCTCTTAAGCGTTGCATACGAATATCTTTTAAAAGACTGCGATGGCAACGCAAAAGAAGTATTAAAAGCGTTTACAAAAGGTTTGGTTGAAGTTTGTGAAGGTCAGAGTATGGATAAAGACTTTGAACTAAAAAAGACAGTAAAGCTTGAAGAATATATTGTGATGATAGAAAAGAAAACTGCGGCTATGGCGGAGATGTGCTGCAAAATTGGGGCGTATCTTGGCGGCGGTACAAAAGCAGAAGTAAACGCATTATCTAAATTTGGAAAAAACATAGGTATTGCTTTTCAGATACAGGATGATTTACTTGACATATCTGCCGATGAAAAAAAATTCGGCAAAGTTGTAGGCGGCGATTTGATGGAAGGTAAAAAAACTTTTCTCTTCTTAAAGGCATTTGAAAAAGCGAAGGAGGATGATAAAAAGCTTCTGACGAAAGTTGTCGAACAAAAAGGTATTAAACAAAACCAGGTAAATAAGTATAAGCTATTATACGAAAAGCTTGAAGTTTTGGATGACAGCCGGAAAGAAATTGTAAATTATACAAACAAAGCGTTAGCTTCATTAAAAGTGTTAAACAATGAGGGAGACAGGGAAATTTTTACCTGGCTTGCAAACTCGTTAATAAAGCGTAATAAATAAAAAAACAAAGATGATTGAAAAAACAGTTATAGTAGTAAACAAAGCGGGACTGCACACAAGACCGGCGGCAACAATTGTTAAATTAGCCGCAAAATATAAATGCGAATTTTTTATTTCAAAAGACGGGATGAACATTAACGGTAAAAGCATAATTGGCGTTATGACTCTTGCGGCTGAAATGGGTTCAGAATTGTTTTTATCGTTCGATGGTGAAGATGAAAAAAAAGCTGCCGAAGAAATTGAAGATTATTTTAAAAGAGGATTTGACGAGCAGTGAAAACATTTAAACAAATATATGAGGAAGCAGAAAATAAAATAGTTGGCATTGCGGCTGCACCGGGAATCGTAATCGGTCAGGTTTTTCTTTATACTCGCGAAAAACTCGAAGTGAAGGATAGCGAAATAACCGATTGCAAAGATGCGGTTAATGCATTCAAAGAAGCGCTTATCAAATCGAAAAAAGAATTAAATAAAGTGTTTGAACTTGCAAAAGAAAAAATGGGGAACGAACGCGCCTCAATAT
>JAIOIM010000653.1 GCA_019912505.1 Ignavibacteriaceae bacterium | reverse complement strand
GCCAATACTGTGGAATATCTTGTAAACGCAAAAATTCCTTTTAGCGACAAAGAGTACGATGTAATAAAAAAAGAGTACAACGATCTTCTTAAAACTCCTTTAAGGGTGATGGCTTTGCTTATTGCCATATCGGGTTTGTTTGCTATGATTTTTGAGGTGCGTTACTTTTCAGATTACTCTCTCCATGTTTATGCAGTAAGACTTTCATCAACCATTATAGCTTTTGCCGTACTTGTTCTGCTTAATTTTAAGAAAAGCAGAAACCACACGGTTTTGCTCGTCCATATTTTACTCATTTCTATTATCGTTTCATCCGGCTACATGATTTATCTTTTGCCTACAACGCTTGTTGTTAACGCGCAAATAGTTGGTTTGATGATTTTTACTTCGGCACTGTTTTTAAGCTGGGAAGTAAAAAACCAGATAGTTGTTGCAATTTATTATAACATAGTTTTTGCAATGGGTATTCTGTTTAACGATCAGAACATATATTTTCTCCCCAATATGTACGAATCGGTTTTGTTTGTAATTTTCTTGAGCGTAATCTCGGTTATTGGCAGTGCGGTAAATTTCAAACTTAGAATGCAGCTTGCCCAAAAGTCGTTGTTCCTTCGCCAGTCGGAAAGAAAATACCGTTCGATATTTGATAACTCGGCAGAAGGAATTTTTCAGACAAGCACAAGCGGTAAATTTATCACTGTAAACACCTCTCTCCTCAAAATTCTGGGGTACGAAACAAATGAAGAAATTTTAAAAATTAATCTCGAAAAAGATATTTACCAAAACTCCAGCGACCGCGAAAAGCTTATTGAAGAGTTAAATAGAAAAAAAGAAGTAACCGATTATATTTTAAACTTAAAGAAAAAAGATGGAACCGGGGTTACTGTAAAAATAAACGACCGGCTTATTGAAGACGAACTGACCGGCAGAGTATATTTTGAAGGGAACATGCACGACATTACCGCACAGGTAAAATTAGAAGAAGAACGTGACAGAAACGAACATGCACTGCGTACCGAAAAAATAAGATCGGATATGCTTGCCAAAGAAGCTGTTAAATCAAATGTTATTAAAAGTCAGTTTCTTGCAAACATGAGTCACGAGATAAGAACGCCTATGAACGGCGTAATCGGGTACTTAACTCTTATCGAGAATAATTCTTATAAAAGTGAACATGAATTAAAACAGTTTTTGGCTGGCGCAAGAACATCTGCCGAAGCGTTATTAGAAATTATAAACGATATACTCGACATCTCAAAAATTGAAGCCGGAAGAATGGAACTTGAGGATGCGGAGTTTAATCTTATTGATGTTGTGAATGATTCCTTATCTATGCTAAGCGCACGTGCAAGTGAAAAATCCATTACGCTTAATAAATATATAGATGATGTTACCCCGGTTTTTGTTACCGGCGATGCACTGAGAGTAAGACAAATTTTTGTAAATCTTTTGAGTAACGCCGTTAAATTTACCGAGACGGGTTCTGTAAATGTGCATATAAAATCGAAACCGATTGCAGATGTTGGCACACAAATTTTTGCGATGGTTGAGGATTCCGGAATAGGAATATCTGAAGATAAAATACAATTATTATTCAAACCATTTACACAGATAGATGGTTCGCATACAAGAAAGTTCGGCGGTACAGGGCTTGGGCTTGTAATCTGCAAACAGCTTACCGAAATGATGGGCGGTGAAATTGTAGTTAAAAGCGAAAAGGGACAGGGGAGTAAATTTTATTTTACAATAAAACTCAAACTACCGCAGAACGAAAACTCAGGTATAACATATAAAGAGTTTAAAACTAAAGCCGAACCTGAAAAACAAGTAGAAACATTGGAAACACTCTCTGCTAATAAGCCGCTGCGTGCAGGGTACAAACTGCTGCTCGTTGAAGACAACGAGGTAAACCGGAAAGTTGCAGTAAGAATTTTATCCGACTCCGGTTTTGTTGTAGATCAGGCAGAGGACGGATACAACGCTTTGGAAGTTGTTCAAACAAGTAATTTTGATATTGTGCTTATGGATGTTCAGATGCCGGGAATAGACGGATACGATACCACAAGACAAATTAGAAGTCTCGGCGGTAAATTTAGAACAATTCCGATAATCGCAATTACCGCGCACGCGCTTAAAGGCGACCGTGAAAAATGTCTTAAAGCAGGAATGAACGATTATATTACAAAACCGATACGAGCCGCGCAGTTAATAAAAATGCTTGATTTCTGGTTAGGGCTAGACAGCCATCAGCCGCAGCCTGAATTACCTGCTGCAGACGAGCCGGTTATCGACAACTCGCTTTTTGATTTTCGTCATCTGCATAAAATGAGCCTTGGCAACGAAGACTTCAAAAAGGATTTGTTAATGACTTATTTTGACGATATGCAAAAACGATTAGATAAATTAGATCAACATATTTTACAAAACGATTTGACCCGGGCACACCACGAAGCCCACACAATAAAGGGCGCAAGTTTTTCAGTCGGCGCAAGAGCGGCGGCAAATTTAGCATTGGAACTTGAAGGGGAACTAAAAAATAAAAACGAACCGGTGTTAAAAGATTTATTAGAAAAATTAAAAACTGCTTTAGACAGAACACGCAAGGTTGTTATTCAATCGATGGCATAAGAAGTTGATTAATGATCTCACTCAAAAAAGTCCAAATACTCTAAATGTCATTCCCACGAAAGTGGGAATCTCATTCAACTACGCGAGGTTTCAGATTCCAATTTTCACGGGAATGAGCTTTTTAGAGCGGACTGATAGAATAAAAACAATATAATTTTTTTGAAAGTTTAACCGCCCGTTCAGAGAATAAAAAAGTAAGTTATATTAATGCGTCTGGTCTAAAAAGATCAACAATTCAATTTGAGAT
>JAIOIM010000007.1 GCA_019912505.1 Ignavibacteriaceae bacterium | reverse complement strand
ACATGGATGCATGAAACTTCTTTTTTTTCAAAACTATCTAAAAGACTAAAAAGTTTAAATTTTTCGTTACTGCCAAGTACCGCATCAACGCCATCAATCGAGGCTATTTCATCGGGACGAAGTTGTGCGTAACAGCCGGTTACAATTATGTATGCTTCCGGGTTTTGCCGTAATACACGTCGCACAAGTTGGCGGCACTCTTTTTCTGCGTTTTCAGTTACTGTACAAGTATTGAAAAGATAAACATCAGCCTTCTCCTTCAGTTCAACTAATTCAAACCCGCGCTGTAAAAATTCGCTGCCTATTGTTGAAGTCTCGGAAAAATTTAATTTGCAGCCGAGTGTATGTAATGCAACTTTTTTGGTCATCTACTAAAATTTAATTTTTATGATAATTTATTTTCTCGCCGATAAGGAAAGCATACAGTAAGAATAGATTTGTAATAAAAAAAAAAGAGCGGGGAATATTGAATCCCCGCTCTTGGTTAAATATAGCGATCAATATTATTGATCATCAGATGGTGAAGAGTCTTTCGATTTTTCATCCGGTAAATCGAATATCGGGAATTCCGATGGATCAATTCCGCCTGTATCGATGCTCAAGAGTTCTTGAACTGTAACTCTTTCGAGTTTGTGTTTATCAAGATATTCTTTTACTTCATCTTCAGATTTTTCTTTTAAGGCAGCAATTGCACTTAAAACTATCTTTTTATTTTCTTTATCAAATTCGATAACCTTTAACGGAAGCTCATCGTCTGCCGGAAAATGATTAGCGATATTTTTAACTTTTGAAGGAACAAGCTGCGAAGCAGGAACAAAACCGTCAACGTTCTGAGGAAGTTCGGCAATAAGTCCTTTTTCAATTATACGAGTTACCTTACCCTCAACAAGGGTTCCAACTGCGTATAGTTGTTCAAAGCTGTCCCATGGGTTTTCCATTACTTGTTTGTGTCCAAGAGAAATTTTTCTCTGTTCAACATCAATAGTTAAAACTACAACATCAAGCTTCTCACCTTTTTTGATGATTTCGCCAGGATGACGGAGTTTTTTAGTCCATGATAAATCACTGATATGTACAAGCCCGTCAACACCCGGCTCCAGTTCAACGAACACGCCGAAGTTTGTAAGGTTGCGCGCAATACCTGTATGAGCTGAGCCCACAGGATATTTTTGCATTAATGATTCCCATGGATCGGGTTCCAATTGTTTTATACCGAGAGAAATTTTCTTTTCATCTTTATCAAGACTTAGAATTATTGCTTCGATTATTTGACCCATAGCCACAACCTGCGAAGGATGTTTAATGTGCTGTGTCCAGCTCATCTCGCTATTGTGAATCAAACCTTCGATGCCTTTTTCAATTTCAATAAATGCGCCGTAATCAGTAAGAGAAACAACGCGTCCGGAAACTTTATCACCGATGTTATATTTTTCATCGATGTTTTCCCACGGATGGGGAAGAAGTTTCTTTAAGCTAAGCGATATTCTCTTCTTATCATCATCAAAATCGGTAACAACCACTTTAATTGTTTGGTCGAGTTTAACAACTTCGTTAGGATGATTAATGCGACCCCAGCTAAGGTCTGTAATATGAACAAGACCGTCAACGCCGCCAAGGTCAACAAACACACCGAAGTCTGTAATTGCTTTTACAGTACCTTCGAGAATTTGTCCCTTATCAAGACTGTTAAGAATTGCGTTTCTTTGATCGGCAATTTCCTCTTCAACAAGCACTTTGTGTGATACAACAACATTCTCTGTGGGGATGTTTACTTTTACTACTTTGAAGTCCATAGTTTGTCCGACAAAAGCATCAAAATCGCGAATAGGACGGATATCAATTTGTGAACCGGGAAGGAATGCTTCCATACCCATTAAATCCACAACCATACCGCCTTTTATTCTTTTTACAATTTTTCCTTCAAGAATTTCACCCGTATCATGAGCACGCACAACTTTTTCCCAGATGCGTAAGAAATCTGCTCTAATTTTACTTAATACAAGGTTTCCTTCCTGATCTTCAACGCTTTCTAAAACAACCTCAATTTCACGACCAACTTTTATATCTTCATTTTCGTAAAATTCTGATTTAGGAATGGCGCCTTCTGATTTGAACCCAACGTCTATAATAACATTGTCACCCAAAACGCGAACTATTCTGCCTTTTATAAGTTCGCCTTCTTTTAAATCCCTAAAGGATTCGGTATACATTTTTGCCAGCGTTAAAAACTCTTCTTGAGAATAACTTTCGCTGTTAAATTGTTTTTTTGCCTTTTCGTAATCAGCTGCCGTAATTTCCAGCTTGGTTACTTCTTTATCTGTGTCGGACATACATCCTCCTGAAAAAAATAATCTGCACAAATTATCAAACCATCAGAATATAATTGTTGCAGAAGATTTAGTGATACATTTGTTAATTTAAGATGGTTTACTAAACTCTATTTTGTTTTATTTTTCTTTTTTACAATATCCAAAATTAATTCTACCTGCTCTGCAATTGAAACTTTTGAAGTATCCACGACAGTAGCATCTTCAGCCTGCTTTAACGGGCTTTCCTTTCGAGAAGAATCAATAATATCTCTATTTAAAAGGTTGTTTTTTACCTCGTCAAAAGAAACATGTGTTCCGCCGGCTTCATATTCCTTTGCTCTTCTCTCAGCCCTTCGGTCAATTGTAGCTGTTAAAAATATTTTTATATCCGCATCCGGAAATACAACAGTCCCGATGTCTCTGCCTTCCATAACAACTCCGCCCGTTACTTGCCCCATTTCCTGCTGCTTCTTTACAAGCGCTGCGCGTACTTCCTTAATTTTACTTACAAAGCTTACATTTTTATTTACATTGATGCTGCGTATAGCTTCGGTAACGTCTTCACCGTCTGCAAAAACGAGTGTTATGCCATTTTCAAATTTTAGTGTAATGTTGGTTTTTTCGGCAATTTCAATTACTTTTTCTATCTCATTGAGGCATTCTCTACGCATAGCCAAATAGGTTATCGCACGGTACATGGCTCCGGTATCGATATATAAGTAGTTTAATTTCTGTGCGACGAGTTTTGCAGAAGTGCTTTTACCGGAACCTGCTGGACCGTCTATCGCGATAATCATATTTTTTGACATAGGGTGCAAAAATAAGGATTATATGCCAAAATTCAAATTAAAGCAGACAGCCAAAAAGGGGTAAAAATCATGATATTTCTATCCCGTTAAGTTCTTTTTTTATAGCATCTATCACTTCGTCATCCTGCCATAAGGGGGTAGAACTTTTTGTGTTATTTTTTCCCAATCTACTTTCCGGAAGAGGTGGTTTTACAGGGTTCAAGTAGAGGGAAAATTTTTTGCCATAAACGGTTTGTATTTTTTCGTGTAGGTACTTTTTGTTTTGATGAAATGCTTCTTCGGCATTTTCTACGGGTGAATTAACAAAAAGTTTTTGCCCCTCAAGTTTTTCAATATTTATGCTTCTTATAAATGGACCGAGCAGGAAACTTTTTTCTGAACAAACGGACTCAACCAAACCCTCCCATTTTTTAACAACATCTGAAAAAGTAAAATCAATATTTTTTTGCACAACGGTTTTAATAATTGCCGGTTCGCTCTGAGATACTTCCACTAACGGTTTAACAACCTGTACAGTTTTTTTGTTTTCGTCTATATCAAAGTTTTTTTTTTCGTCTTCCGGTTGTGAAGTTGGTTTTATTGCCGGTGGAGTTGTATAGTCTCCCGAATCTAAAGTTTTCAGCAGACCGGTTATTGTGGCTGAGCGCTCAAGGGCAATTAGGTGGCTTAGTGCTATTTCAATTTTAAGCTTTTGGTTTTGTGTAAATCTAAGTTCTTGATGTGTTTTATTTAGGAAGTTTAAAATTCTTAGAAGATCACCTTCAGAAAATTTATCGAGATATTCAGGGTAACGGTTTTTAAATACATCAGCGCTTTCAACAAGGTCTGTTTTGTGTGTAACAATAACCGTCATAATATTTCGGAAATGTTCAACTAATCCGTCCATAAAATCTATAAAATTCCAGCCGTTCTCATACAAGTTTGTGGAAACGTCAAAAACAGTTTTATAATTTTTTGTAATAACGGCATCACTTATCTGGAAGTAAATTTCATCGTCAATAAGATTTAACATTTGAGAAACAGTTGATGAATCTATTTTATTGCCGCAAAAGGAAACCACCTGATCAAAAAAACTTTCGGCATCCCGCAATGCGCCATCGGCTTTTTTTGCAATTATAGTGAGTGTTTTATCATCTATTTCAATATTTTCTTCAACGGCAATTTTTGCAAGTAAAGTTTTTATAGTATCGAGTTGAATTCTTCTGAAATCGTAACGCTGGCATCGCGAAATAATTGTAAGCGGTACTTTGTGAACGTCTGTAGTAGCAAAAATAAATATTGTGTGCGATGGCGGTTCTTCTAAAGTTTTTAAAAACGCGTTGAACGACTCGCGGGTAAGCATGTGCACTTCATCGATTATATAAACCTTATATTTTCCTTTTGTGGGAGCATATTTTACCGAATCGCGCAGAGTGCGGATTTCATCAATCCCGCGGTTCGAAGCACCGTCAATTTCAATTATATCAAGTGATTGATTATTTGTTATTGAGTTGCACATTTCGCAGTTGTTGCACGGTTCGTAATCAATTGGGTTAAGGCAGTTTAATGTTTTTGCCATTAAACGCGCTGTTGTTGTTTTGCCGACACCGCGCGGACCTGTAAACAAATAGGCGTGTGCAATTCTATTATTTTTAAGTGCGTTTTTTAGTGTTGTGGTTATGTGTTCCTGCCCAACAACTTCGTTAAATTTTTGCGGACGCCATTTGCGCGCTGTAACTATAAAAGCCATATAATTTTCTACCTAATTATTTCTTCAGAAAGAAATTTACAAAAATTTTCAAGATATAGTCTATCGATCTCATTAAATGAATTAGTCGATGCACTGTCTAAATCAAGCACGCCCCATAATTTGTTTTCTTTTAATATCGGGATTACTATTTCAGATTTAGAATCGGTATCGCAAGCAATGTGTCCCGGGAATACGTTAACATCGGGGACAACTATTGTTTTCAATTTTTCAGCAGAAGTACCGCAAACGCCTTTTCCAATTTGTATTATTGTACATGCAACTTTTCCCTGAAACGGACCGAGATACAATTTTTCACCATCAAAAATGTAAAAACCAACCCAACTGATTTTACCGAAGGTTTGTTTTAATGCCGCCGTAAAATTACTCAAATTGGAAAGCAAGTTTTCCGAATTGTTAAGCAAAGCCCTCAACTGTTTATTAAGGGCTTTGTATTGTTCTGCTAAAGTTAAATTATTCTCTATAATTAAATTTTCTGTCAATTATTTCAACTTTTTTTTTGATGTTTTTTTCTTAGGCGCCGTTTTAATTGAAGCGGTTTTTTTTGCTGCCGCCGGTTTTACTTTGATGTCTGGGAAAATGTAGGGAACAGCATCTTCAATATTATCTATAGGTATAATATTTAAACCGCTTTTTACCTGATCCGAAATTTCTTTAAGGTCTATTTCGTTATCCTTAGGAATCAACACAGTTGAAATATCGTTTCGCTTTGCCGCGAGAAGTTTTTCGTTTAGTCCACCGATTGGAAGTACTTTACCACGGAGTGTTATTTCCCCGGTCATTGCAACATCGTTTGACGCGGCTCTATTGGTGATAGCTGAAATCATAGCCATAGTCATTGTTATACCTGCAGAAGGTCCATCTTTCGGGATAGCGCCTTCGGGGAGATGAATATGAATTTCTTTACCTTTAAAGAAGTGAGGGTCTATACCGAATTTTTTGACGCATGAGCGAACGTAACTTAGTGACGCTTGTGCCGACTCTTTCATTACATTACCGAGTTGTCCGGTTAAAGTTAATTTTTCTGAACCGGACATAATTGTAACGTCAACAGAAAGAAGTTCGCCGCCAACGCTTGTCCACGCTAATCCAGTTACGCTGCCTATTCGGTTTGCTTTACTATGTTTACGCATTCTGTATCGGGGAACTTTAAGAAATTCCTCAACCTTTGTTTCATCAACAATAAAACTGTTTTTTGTTTTTGCTTTTTTGTCGGCTTCTTTGTCAACAATTTCGCGGGCAATTTTTCTGCATATTGAAGCAAGTTCGCGTTCAAGATTTCTTACGCCGGCTTCGCGGGTGTACTCGGTAATAATTTTTTTTATTGCTGCATCTTTGAACTGGATTTTTTTATCGAGCAGACCATGAGCCTCAAGTTGTTTAAGAATGATATGTCTTTTTGCAATTTCTATTTTTTCATGTTCAAGATAACCGGGTAATTCAATTATTTCCATTCTGTCCTGAAGCGGCAGTGGAATATTGTAGCGAACATTTGCAGTTGTAATAAACATAACTTGCGAAAGGTCGTAATCAATTTCTATGTAATGATCGTTGAATGCATGATTTTGTTCGGGGTCTAAAACTTCAAGCATAGCCGAAGAAGGATCGCCACGGAAATCCATACTCATTTTATCAATTTCATCAAGAAGAATTACAGGGTTAACTGTGCCTGCTTTTTTCATCGAATGGATAATTTTACCGGGCATAGAACCGATATAAGTTCTCCGATGTCCTCGTATTTCCGCTTCATCACGCACACCGCCGAGACTAATACGAATAAAATTTCTGCCGAGTGCCCTTGCAATCGATTTGCCGAGGGAAGTTTTTCCAACACCGGGAGGTCCGACAAAACATAATATTTGTCCGCGCATTTGTTTTACAAGGTTAAGCACGGCAATATGTTCTACAATCCTTTCCTTAGGTTTTTCAAGCCCGTAATGGTCTTCGTCGAGAGTTTTTATAACATGCTTTAATTGCAAATTATCTTTTGTCCGTTTCAACCAGGGGATTTCCGTTAACC
>JAIOIM010000652.1 GCA_019912505.1 Ignavibacteriaceae bacterium | reverse complement strand
TTTTTATTGATTTACCAATAACCCTTTATTGGAGGTTAAATTTAATTTGAATAGTTACAAATTCCAACACAAGAACGAATAAAAGATGGTTAAATTTAATAAATATTTTTTTATTTGAAATTAAGATACAGAATTCGAGCTATTTTTTAATTATTTTTACAAAAAACTTTTGAGGTTATTTTGTTTAATTTAGAAGACTTTGATATTAAATTAGATACTGACTATATAGGGCGAAGATTTGTTTACGGTGCAGAGGTCGATTCTACAAATGCAGTTTTGATGAACCCGGAGTATGAGTTTAATGAAAACGGAACCGTTCTGCTTGCGGAAAAACAGTTAAAAGGACGCGGAAGATTGGGAAGAATATGGTACAGTTCAAAAGACTTTAATCTTACATTTTCGATACTGCTTAACGATAAGAGTCTATTTTCCAAAAACCTTACACTCTTAGTGTTCGGCGCTGCAAATGTTGTTGCTGCTTCAATTGAAAATTTGTTCCAGCTAAGGTCGGAAGTTAAATGGCCAAATGATATACTTATCAATGGTAAAAAAGTAGCAGGCATTTTACTCGAGTCAGCTTCGCACGGAAAAAAGATTAACCGCCTTGTTGTTGGAATCGGGATTAATGTTAATCAGCAGACTTTTCATGGTGACTTCCCCATTGAAGCGACTTCAATAAAAAATGAATTAAACCAAAATGTTGAGCGCGAAAGTCTGCTTGCCGAAGTGTTAAACATTTTTGAAGAGATGTTAAACAAGTATAAAGCCGACCCTGCACAAATACTTAAAGACTGGCGTATGCGCTGCCGCATGATTGGTGAAAGAATAGATATTAACGACGGGGTAAAATCGCGCTATGGAATTTTTGATGATGTTGATGAAAACGGCGCGCTCTTATTGAGAACTGAAAAAGGAATTGAGAAGATAATTTTTGGAGATGTTAGTCGAAGATAGAATTAAATGCAAAGTTTTATTAATTTGATTTAGTTTTGATAGAAGAAGCAAAATGTTACTAACAATAGATTTTGGAAATACAAAAATAAAAACTGCACTGTTTGATGAAGACATTCTCATTAAACACAAAGCATTCACTTCGGTTGACGAATTAATAAAACATTCCGCCAAAACCAAACACGATGCCGCGGCTGTTTCTTCCGTTGCTCCGGCAAAACTTGAAGACTTTGTAAGCCGGTATTTTTCTTTCTTTAAAAAAGAACCATTTGTAATAAACAATAAGCTTTCATTTAATTTAAAAATTAACTACGATACTCCCAATACATTGGGAATCGATAGAATTTGTTCTTCCGAGGGAGCATTTTTTTTATTCAAACAATCACCCGCATATAGCTCATACAATAACCAAACATATTTTATAGTAGTTGATTTTGGCACCGCAACCACTGTTGAAATAATTTCATACCCGGGAGTGTTCGAAGGTGGTTTAATTTTGCCCGGCTTAAATATGATGTATAAATCACTTTCAAAAAACACCGCCCAGCTTCCGTTAATCAACCTTGAGGATTACAAAAATTTTATCGGTAAATCCACACATGAGTCTATTGCAAGCGGTGTACTTAATGCACAGGCAGGTATTGTTGATAGAGCAGTAAATTTTGTAAAAGAATTATTGGAGTTTCCATTTATCTCAATATACATCACGGGCGGTGTTGCTAAACATATACTGCCATTTATTCAACACACATATTTTTACGAGCCAAATCTTGTACTTTATGGAATCAACCAGGTATACAA
>JAIOIM010000651.1 GCA_019912505.1 Ignavibacteriaceae bacterium | reverse complement strand
TTATATCATCGTTAACGATGATTTTTTTGATTAGCACCGTCATTTATGGCGGTGCGGTTTATCTAAATCAAGCATCTGTTTGCTAACGCACCGGTAAACCGGCACGCTGTGCGAATAAACTCCTCTGAAGCGGAATACAATTTAACCGCCCTCTTTTTTTATTACTTGATTTCCCCAACAAATAAAGTTACATTAAAACCAAAATTTTTATTGGGAAAGAATTTGAGAAAGCTATTTTTATTAAATATTCTTTTACTCTCTGCCTTATCTCTCTTTTTAAAGACTGTTGGAATTATTGTGGCTGGCAAGGGGGAAAGGGCAAACGTCAATGGTGAATGGTCAATAGTCAATGGGCAAACGTCAATAGTCAATAATCTCTCTTTTTCTTACTCTTACTCTTGCTCCTGCTCTTACTCTTGTTCTTTCCTTTATCTGTTTTTCATAATGCCTATAAATTCTCTATCTATTTTTATAAAAGCACAGGAGAACAAACGATGAAAAAACTTTTTATAATTAACATAATTCTTTTGCTGCTTCTGATTTTTGTGGGCTGCAAAAAGAACAGCCCCACCGAGCCGCAGCCAACAAAACCACCCGGCTACCAGGAAGATATTCCGTGGGCAAGTTTAGCAGACAGCCCCTGGCCGATGAATCATCACGACCCGCAGAGCACAGGGAGAAGCAAATTTGTTGGACCATCATTAGGTGTTTTTGATTGGACTTTAGATAGTATATATATGAAATCTGGTGTTTCGATTGCCTCTGATGGCACAATTTATTTTATCTCAACTTCTGAGCGGAGGGGGCTTTTTGCATTAAACCCTGACGGAAGTATTAAATGGGTTTTAAAAGAAGTTGTAGATAATTCCGACCTTGTTAGCACACCTTTATTAGGAAATGATGGGACAATATATATAGGCGGTGGATTAAACGGGAAATTATATGCTATTAATCCGGATGGAACTATAAAATGGGAACTTGAAACTTTGGGCTTTATATATAATGTTGGGCTTAATATTGGTATCGATGGTACAATTTATCTTCTAAATGGTGGACCAACAACTACTGCAAAATTGGTTGCTGTAAATCCCATTGGAAAAATTGACTGGTATTATGAAAATGACAATATATATTATGCAACCTCTTCCGGAACAGCAATTTCTCCTGATGGAAAAACAATTTATATCCCTGGTACTGATCCTTCTTTGTTTGCATTTGATTTGGTTAACCGCAAGCTAAAATGGGAATTTGGTAATACTAGATATGGAACATCTCCTACAGTAGATAATGAAGGAAATATATATTTAGTCACTAGTTCTGATACCATTAACTCCGGTAATACTTCAGTTTTTTGTCTTACGAAATATGGGCAACTAAAATGGTCATATAATTTCGGATGGAACGCAGATCTATTCCATTTTATTTTAGAGGGAACTATTGACGAAAACGGTGATTATTACTTTGCCATAGATACTCTCTATTCTTTTGACTACAGTGGTAATTTAAAACGGAAAGTAGGGTTAGGCGGGACATCTTTAGGATCATTAATAAACGACAAGAACGGGAATATATATCTTAATTTAGGCTCCGAACAAAAGTATCTTTCAATTAATAATGATGGAATTATACGGTGGTCAATTGACTTATCAAATCAATTTAGTGGTCATTCTCCTGCACTAAGTTCAGATGGAAAATTGTATATACCAACTTTCAAATCGAATCGTTTTTATTGTATTAAATGAGGTTACTATGAAAATTATAGCATCAATATTTTTACTTTTTACAACTTCCATTCAAGCTCAAAAAATTGTAGCTTATGATATGGAAATACTTCCACAAACACAAAACTTTGATAACTTAGAACAGGTTACATTTTCAATTACTCCAGTGAACACAACCGCTTATTGTTTAGAACCACTCACTGGAGATCGGTATATAGATGCTAATCCGATGTCTGGAACTCAAACAATTACCGGTAATTATTTATCGCCTCATGGTATTCCTCCTGGTCCGGTATTTGACTTTGGCTTCGATGTTTGTTATAGCAATAGTGGTTATCCTAAATTCAATTTAACCCTTAATAAAATTGAAATAAATTATAATGAAACATCATTCATTTTTTATATCGATTATAGGGATTACAAGTATCCATACGGTATTGATGTTACCATCCGGTATGTAAAAAATGATGGGGTTTATTATCATTCACTATTGAATGTTTTGACATCATATAATGACTTCACCAAAATTAATTATGGAGAATTTATAAGAATTTCTGAGATAAATAATTATCCAAGTACATCTACTTCTTGTATGAATCAACTTTCATTTTGGCAAAACTGCCTTGTTGTTATCCCAACGGGGAATAACAACCCTCGTCTCGTTTGGGCTCCGCATCCAAGTATTAATCTTGATAATTATATTATTTATCGTGCCATTTGATTTATGATTTTTGATCCGTTATCCGTTAGCTAACGGAAACGGAATGATTTATGATTTTAAAATAAGTTTAAAGCACGAGCGATACAACGTGTAAACAGAAATGCAATTCGTGTCATTTATAAAGATGGCATTTTTAAACAGCTTTGTTTGATGGCTTACCTATCTCAGTGATGTAATATAAAAACAATATTGTCCAATAATTTTATTAATCCACATCTGTTATCTAACCGGCGGCAAACCGGCAAGATGACGCTCCTAAAATAATTTTTATTGGGGCGCATGTTATTGTGTTTACAACACACCCGCAGCATTTTATTAATCTCCTACAGAGATTAATTGCTATCGAGGAAAATTATTTTCAACAGTAATTGAA
>JAIOIM010000650.1 GCA_019912505.1 Ignavibacteriaceae bacterium | reverse complement strand
CCTCGATGTCGGCTCATCGCATCCTGGGGCTGAAGAAGGTCCCAAGGGTTTGGCTGTTCGCCAATTAAAGCGGTACGTGAGCTGGGTTCAGAACGTCGTGAGACAGTTCGGTCCCTATCCTATGCGGGCGCAGGATACTTGAGAAGGGTCGCTTCTAGTACGAGAGGACCGAAGTGAACGTACCTCTAGTGCACCAATTATCGCGCCAGCGGTATCGTTGGGTAGCTACGTACGGTTGTGATAAGCGCTGAAAGCATCTAAGCGCGAAGCACGCTTCAAGATGAGGTATCCCTCCATTTATGGACTAAAGACTCCTCGGAGATTACGAGGTTGATAGGCTGCAGGTGTAAGCACAGCAATGTGTTCAGCCGAGCAGTACTAATAAGTCGTGAGGCTTAATCATTTATTTTTTTCCATAGATTTATTTAATATGTGTTCTATTTGGCTCTACTCTTTCTTCTTTCATTTTTTTTATTTTATTATTCTTAAGTTTAATTTTGGTGATTATAGCCAAGGTGAAACACCTCTTCCCATTCCGAACAGAGAAGTTAAGACCTTGTACGCCGATGGTACTGCATGCGCAGGTGTGTGGAAGAGTAGGTAGTTGCCAAAATTTTTATTAAATCCCGCTTTATGCGGGATTTTTTATTTTAAACAATGTTCAACATTAGCCTAGCTTATTGTCCCTCAAACTCTAACAAAAGTACTAAATCTTGAAAAGATATAAAGATTAGTTTTTCATTAATCACATCCACGTCCTTAACTGGCTATTATCATCTACCTATTTGAATATTTTTAAAATTATACACAGAGCTATTTTATTTTTGATATATTGATTATAAATTAGGAAGGTGTTTTTGATTATGATAATTATGGAGAATGTATGCCTTATTTGATTATGAAGTTAATTCATATTTTTGCGGTTGTGTTATTTGTTGGTTGTATGAGTGTTGCCCTATATTTAAAAAGTTTTGGGGAGAAAAAAAAGGATATTGGTCTTCTATTATTTACCTTTGAGGGAATTCGAGCAAGCGGCAAGTTTTTTATTATGCCCGCTGTTACATTACTAATTTTATTTGGCATTGGTGGTGCCGCACATGCAGGTAGAAATCTATTAACCACAGGCTGGATTTTATGGTCGGAGATATTAATCATAATTTCGGCAATAGCATATATGGCGGGTGTAATTCCAACACAGAAAAAAATTTTAGAATATGCAAATAAATTATCAACATTCAGCTGGGATGAATATAATCAACTCTCCGGAAAATGGACTATTTGGATGTTAATCGCGCTGATTGCATCTTTAATTGCAATTGTTCTTATGACTTTGAGGATACCTGCATAAATAAGCCTATGAAATTCCTAATCCGCTTAACAACTTTATTTGTATTTTGCATTTTTGCAGTAAGCCAATTATCCTTGGCTCAGGAAAACCTAAGCGATTATGAATTTACAAATTATTCTGTGCAGGATGGTATAATTGATAATGGGGTGCAATCTATTTATCAGGATAATGAAGGATATCTATGGATTGGTACAGGGAGAGGGGTCGACAGGTATGATGGAAAACGCTTTCTTCATATGATTGATAAAGAGCAGGCAGAAGGCAAATTACCATTTTACAAAATTCGATGTATAACCGAGACGAACGGCATTATATGGATAGGAACAACAGGAGACGGTTTAGTTAAATATGATAAAAAGAAAAAAAAATTTACATATTTTTCTTTTGAACCTCAGAAAAACAGTATCTCTTCTAATTTCATCTGGTCATTTCAGAAAATAGCAGAAAACGAATTGTTGATTTGTACCAGCAAAGGGGAAAACAGATTTAACATTGAAAATGAATATTTTGACATTGTTCCTCACCTTTCCAAATATGTATTTAACTCATTTCTACTCGACTCCCAAAAAAGATTATGGGGTGCTTCGAGCAGTGGGTTATATTTATTCTCTCGACATCCTCTTGCCCCAACGGAGTATAATCTAAAGAAATATTTTAATATATCTGAAAAAATATTAAACATTTGTCAGATAGTAGAAGAGCCAAATACCGGCGGGAAGGTGTTGTGGATGGCAAGTCGCAAACATCTTTACCGTTTGAACATAATTAATCATTCTTCGCAATCATTTTCAATTGACCGGTTTGAAAAATCATTACATCCCCATCAATATATTCGAGTGCTGCAATTCGATTCTGATGGAAATTTATGGGTGGGAACAGAGGGTAGCTTAGGTATTTTAAAAAAAGCGGAGAAAGATTTTCGATACATTTCACTCGCCAACAAAAACAAATCGAGTGAGGGATTTATAGGAAATTCTATACTATCTATTATTCAAGACAAGGC
>JAIOIM010000649.1 GCA_019912505.1 Ignavibacteriaceae bacterium | reverse complement strand
ATAATGTTGTAGTCATTTGAAGAAATTCCGTTAAATTCCAGGCGGATTATAAAAGCAAGCAGCAAGGAGGCGGAAAAAGATATTAAATCAAATAATACAAAAGTTATTTTTCTTAAAAAATGTGTAGGATTAGATAAATTGTTTATCAATTTCATTTAAATATTGACCAAAAAGTAATAAAAATTATTTTAATATCGGTAATAAAGCAAGCCTCGATAATATATTTTTTATTCAATATTATTTTTTCCGGAAGTATCTTTTCCATGTAAAACTTTTCTCTATCGGTTATATTGTCTAACATTTGAGCTTCATTTCTGAATACAATGGAGGCATAATCAGTAATCCCCGGTTTTACGGAAAGGATGTGGTCATACTCGCTCAGAAATCTTTCAGTATACTTTTTTACTTCCGGGCGTGGTCCAACAATACTCATATCTCCTAAAAAAACATTTATAAATTGTGGTAATTCGTCAATTTTATATTTCCGTAAAAACCTGCCTACATTGGTTATCCGTAAATCATTGTGCGAGGAGATCAACAAATCTTTGGATGTTGCTTTACACTTCATCGTTCTAAATTTTATAATTTTAAACGGCTTTCTATTTATTCCAATCCGCTCTTGTAAAAAAAGAACCGGAAATCCACTTTCAATAATAATTGCAACTGAAATCAACAACCAAAAAGGAATGGTGATAAAAAGAATAATTATTGAGACTATTATGTCAAGCAATCTTTTCGAAATCATATTAGCTTTTTCAAAGCCGGTAATTGTAATATTTGATTCTACAATGTTTTCCATAGTCGGCGTAAAATTAAGAAAATTTTAATCAAAGGAAACTATCATTTATATTCCATTAAAATATTTTTGACCGAATTAATAACATGCTCCAATTGTAGCTCAGATATTCCCGGCCAAATGGGAAGTGAAACCAGTGACGGGTAAACCTTTTCAGACATCGGATAATCATCCAATTTTAAATTAAAGTTGTCTTTGTAAAACGGATGGCGATAAATCGGAATAAAGTGGACGCTCGCCCCAATCCCTGCGTCTTTTAATTTATCAATAAATTGAGACCGATTAATCTTCAATTTGGTAAAATCTATTTGAAGCGAATAAAGATGGTGAGCAGATTTTCTATCCTTATTTATTTTAGGAACCGATATTAACTCCTCATCTTTAAACCCCAGAGTGTAATGTTGAAAGATATTTTCTCTCAGCTGCAACATTTCCTGAATCTTTTTCAGCTGACTCAGCCCTAATGCCGCCTGTATATCGGTAAAGTTATATTTATAACCCGGGGCAATTACTTCATAATACCATGAACCTTCTGCGGAGTACCTTTTCCACGCATCCTTACTAATACCATGCAGCCGCATAATTGAGCATCTTTCTGCAATTTCTTCATCTTGGGTACATATCATGCCTCCTTCGCCCGTAGCTAATGTTTTAGTTGCATAAAAACTAAAACAAGTAACGTCGCCTATGGTTCCTATTATTTTATTTTTATAGGAAGCTGGTAATGAATGCGCGGCATCTTCAATAACTTTTAAATTATATTTTTTGGCAATAGCCATTATTTCATCCATATCACAGGGTTGCCCGCCATAATGAACCGGAATAATAGCTTTTGTTTTGTCAGTTATAGCCTGTTCAATTTTTTCAGGGTCGATATTGAGTGTATCAGGCTGTATATCAACTAATACAGGCTTTGCATTAAAATAACAAATAATTTCTGCCGTTGCTGTAAAAGTAATTGTTGGGATAATTACCTCATCATCTGCTTTAATTCCAATGGCTTCTAAACTAAGGTGAGCAGCCGCAGTCCACGAATTTGCCGAGACAGCATACTTACTACCAATAAAATTTTTAAATTCATTTTCAAATTTAATCGCCTTGGGACCAGTAGTCCAC
>JAIOIM010000648.1 GCA_019912505.1 Ignavibacteriaceae bacterium | reverse complement strand
CTGCACAGCAGTATATTTTTCAGTCGGAAATCGGTGAGTTTTCAAATGCTTCTTCATTTTACATAAGTCCGGCAGGGTATATTTATGTAACCGATTTTGATTCGGATGAAATTTATAAACTCGATACTCTCGGTGTTTTGTTAAAAGAAGCCGGCGGTTACGGTTGGAACAGCGGCTCATTCGATGACCCAACGGGCGTTTATGCAACAACCTTAAATATTTATGTATGCGACAAAAACAACAACCGGCTGCAGAGTTTTGATAAAGACTTAAATTTTGTTTCACAACTTTTTACTCGGGAAAGCGATAATGACGATGAAATTTTTGGCTACCCATTAAGCTGTGCTGTTTCCAGACAGGGGGATTTGTTTATACTCGACTCTGAAAACAACCGTGTAGTTGAATTTGATTTGTTCGGAAACTTTATCCGTAATTTCGGCGGGTACGATGCCGGAAGGTTTCAATTATCAAAACCTGTTACGCTTTCAGCCGCCGAAAACAGTACTATGTTTGTCCTCGATAATAAGAACATTGTAATATTTGATAATTTCGGTAACGGTATTGCGTCTTTCCCCCATAAAGGTTTAATTGATGATATGAATATCGTTTTCGGCAATTTTACCGCTTCAAACGACACTACTGTTTTCATTAGCACCATCTCCACCAACGATGGAATAAAACTTGAAAAAGTTGAACTAAAAGGGAGTGAGCCACTTAAGAATATCGTCAGTGCTTTGGTATTCAACCATAAGTTTTATGTTCTGTTAGCAGACAGAATAGTTATTTTCCGTAAATTAAATTAGTACCGATGAGCCTGATAAAATTTTATTTGCTCAGGGGGGCTTTAACTGCTGCACTAATTTTGTGGATTGCCGGTTTTTCGTTAAGCTTTTTTAATACCCGCGAAATCGCTCTGCTTTTTATACCCACGAAGTTTTTATATTCAACTGTGTGTCATCAAAACCCGGCTAAAACTATTTCATACCATTCGCACAGCATGTTTGTTTGTACAAGATGCACGGGTATTTACATCGGCGCATTTTTAGCTTCGGTGCCTGCTTTTATTTTTGTACGAAAGAAAATTTCGCTCACTATAAACATTTTGTTAATTATGTCCGTCCCGATGCTGTTAGATGTTATTTTTTTAACTATCGGGCTTTATCAATATTCGTTTTATATTGCTTTTTTTACAGGTTTACTTTTCGGTTCAACTCTATTTATTTATATTTTGGCATCAATTGAAAACAGTTTATTAAACAGGACTAAATGAATATTAAAAACATTATGCCCCCGCTCGTAAGTGGTTTTGGTGCGGCTGTTATTACAACAATACCGGGAATGAGCGCGTTCGGATGCTGCCTATTGGCACCTTTTGCGGGAGGCATTGCAGTATTGCTGCATCACAAATTAAATAAAGTACCTAAGCCAATTAGCGGTAAAACATCTTCTTTGATGGGACTATCGACCGGGTTTTTTATAGCTTTTTTTGCCGTAATTTTTGAGACCGCCATAACATTAATTTTTAAGTCGAATGATTTTGTCCAGGCACTTCCTCAAATGGAATCAATGATAAAGGAGTTCGGAAACGCACCTATTTTTAATGCTGCAATGGAAGTTTATAAAGAGATGGCGAAGGAAATAAAAACATCGGGCTTTTCGGCAATTTATACATTTTCAATGTATTTCTCCTATTCTATTATGTACGGCATTTTCGGTCTGCTCGGCGGGCTCGGCGGAATGATTTTTGTAAATAAGCGTGCCTAAAATTTATGATTACTGCATTTATCTTTTTTGCCCATCTTATTTTCGGTTTAGTAATCTTTACAAAAAAATGGCAGGACGATAACATCACCTCTGCTTTTTTAAATATTGGTTTAATTGCAATTCTTTTTACTGTGGGCTGGACGATTACAGGGATAGTTGCAAAAGCGTTAATGGAGCCGCCGGGACTCGGGATTTACTTTGACAGAGATACTTTTTCGCTGGCATTGTTATCTGTTGCGGAATATTTATTCTACAAAATGTATTACGGCGAAGATCCTATTGAAGCCGGTAAGGAAAAACAATAACGGCAGCCTGCTCAATTTGTTTTTGATTTGAGGACAAAGGTTCAAACCTCCACTGCCGCAGGGCATTGATAGCAGTGTTCTCTAACTTTGTATCTGCTTTTGTTTGTGGAAAGATAGTGCCTACTGAACCATCGGGCAAAATTGAAAATCTTAAACGAATATCAACTTCTTTAGAAACACCGGACGGATATTGAGGGATAGAAAAGCTGTAAATTTTCCTTGTGCCCTGTCCGCCCCAATCAATTTTATAACCAAAACTTCCCTCTCCTTCGGCTTTGTTTCCTTTTCCTTGCTGCGTAACATTTGATGTTTTGTCAAGTTCATTTTTTGTTTTTGTTGCTTCGGCAAGGTTTACTCCTTTATCAGCAGGTGTTATAACATTTTCTTTTGCACTATTTTTTGCAACCGGCAACTCAACTTCTTTTACTTCAAGATTTTTATTATCTTCTGTAGTCGTTTCCTCTGTTCTTTCTGCAACTTCTTCAATCTGGTTAATCTGTGTTCCTGTGGCACCGGACGAGCCCGACCCGCCGGATACGCCGAAAGATAATTCCACAAAATCTAATGGCGGAAAGTCAAAAGAAATATATACGAAATACATAATTATCAACAGTAAAAAATGTAACCCAAAGGATGTAAAGTATGAAGTATTTCGTATCGAATGATAAGTCATAAAATCTTAAAGTTTCTGTTTTTCAGTTTCAATTGTAAATTTATCAATTCCGGAAGCACGCGCTGCATCTATTACTTTTATAACAAGGTCAACAGCAACGGCTTTGTCTGCACGGATGATTAGATTTTCTTCCATAACCGTACTCTTTAATACACTAATTTTTGCAGGAAGTTCCTCAATAGCAACTTCATCTTTTCCAAGGTAAACACCGCCGCCGGCTGTTAATGTAACAATCATTTTTGTCGCTGTGCTTTGCTCATTTGTTTTGCTGCCTGGCAGCTGCACTTTTACGCCGGTTTGGATAACAAACTGTGAAGTAAGCAGAAAAAATATTAGAAGCAGCATAACTATATCCGTCATAGACGAATAGCTAAACATACTCAATGGTTCTTTAGATGTGTAAAATTTCATCGGGTTGCCTAAATATCTATTTCTACTTCTTCGTAATCTGTAGCGCTGCTTGATGTATCTTGAATTATGTCAACAACATCATTTGCAACTGCCTCCATATCACCGACTAATTTTTTTACAGATGTTAAAAAATAATTATAAAAAGCTAAAGCAGGTATTCCTACAATTAAACCAAAAGCAGTTGTTACCAATGCTTCCCAAATACCACCGGCAAGGTCACTTGGGTTTGCCGAGCCTTGTAATGATTCAATAGTCATAAAAGCCTGAATCATCCCGGTAACAGTACCGAGAAAACCGAGCAGAGGCGCAATGCCCGCTACGGAAGCCAAAATTGATAACCCTTTTTCAAGTTTGGTTATTTCCTGTCGTCCGGCATTTTCAATTGACTCTTTTACTCTTTCGTGTCCGAGTTTGTATTTTTTCAATCCTTTACGGATGATGTTTGCAACCGGTGATTTTTCTTCCATACAGTAGCTGACGGCTCCGGATATATCTTTCTTTTTTAATAGCCCTCTAATGCGTACCATAAATGCCGGTATATTAATTTTAGCTTTTCTTAAAACTATATACCTATCAATAACAACGCCAAGACCTATAATTGAGCTGAACAAAATAGCCCACATCAATAATCCGCCTTTAAGAAATATTTCTATCAAATACATATTTTACCTTATACCGTATTAATTATCATTGTTTATTTTTAAAATCTTCAGCTTCTTTAAGAGTACTGAATTTACCGACTAAAACCCTGTACCGGATGCTTCCCCCCGCAAGTTGAGCTTTTTCCAGTATAGCGGTTTTGCCGGCTCTTTGCAGTCTGGTAGCCTGTTCATCGGCGGTGTTTTTACTTGACCAGGATGAAACCTGAACAAAATAATTGCTGCCGTATTTGTATATAAATTCTTTTATTTTTTCAGCCTGCCCGACCGGTTTTTTATTTTTCTCTTCAATCTTTTCAGCCTCCGTTTTGTAAATAACCGATAGTTCTTCTTTCAACTGCGTAGTTATTGGAGTGGTTATATTGATTGCCTGGCTTACAGGTTTTAAGGAGTCGCCTTCCGGCAGATAAGGATAAGATACCGGGATTTCATAAGTACGGTTTACAGCGGATGAAATTATTTTTTCCACCTTGCCATGTTTTGCAATATTTTTCTTATTTAAAAACATATCAAGATTTATGTAAATAAAATAAGCGGCTGCACTAACCAATATTAAACCTGCAATTACAAAAACAAATAACCAGTTTTTCTTTTTCGGTAATTCAGCAACTTGGGGCATTTCAATTTTTATTGGCTTAAATTCTACAACAGGCAAACTTTCTTCCACCGGCTCTTCCTGTTGCTCATCACCCGCTTCAATATCATCAATGGTAAATTCTTCATCTGTTTCAGGAATAAGATTAAGTTCGCCAGGAACATCAAATTGATGTGTGGCAGTTTTAAATTTTAATCGAGAAAAACCTTCTTCAACTTCTTCTTCTTCAATTTCCATTGACGGCGTTGGGTTTAACTTATCGTCTTTATAAGCCAATGAAAATTTATTTAAACCTCCCTCAATTTTTTCATCCGGTAGAATAACATCTTTAAACGCCGCTTTAACTTCTTGAAAGTCTTCTTCATTTATCGGTGGAGGCGGCGCAGGTTTTGTAAACGGCAGCGGTATGTTAGTTTCTTCAATTTGCTCTTCAGTAGTTTCTTTAAACAAAATTTGTTCGGCATCAGTCAAATCCAAAATCGATTCTTCTTCAATTTGTTTTGATAAATCATCACCAAAATCCCAAGGAATATTATTGCCGTTTTTATAAAAAGCAGAAGCTCCCTTTTCCCTTTCTTTTTCGGAAGCAACCGCTGCGCTTTGCGAAATACTCCCGGATAAATTCATCTCCATCTGGTTTGGGTTGAAGTTGGAGGCGTCTATCAGCAGCACGTCCTCCCCTTTTGAATAATCTTCAATGACTTCAATCTCTTTAAATAATTTATCTACTTTCGAATCTATTAGCCTTTGTAGTTCCAACCCGCCAGGCTGATGAAAGTGCTGGCTGGCAGTAACATTTTTTAACGGAATAACGGGCTTGCCAATGCTTAAACTAAAATGTAAATCAAGCGGGTGATGTTTCTGTACTACGTTTACCGGAATATTGAAAAAAAGGTTGTCGTTATCGGTAACTTCATCGTTTGAAAATACCATTAAGTCAGTATAAACAGGCTCGCTGAGAGTGCCGTCTGCATCGGGTAAATTTTTTATCTTCCCTCTTTTTAGCTGCAAGTACCCGTACTGCTTTATAAAAACAGCGGAACCCGGCTTTAGGATTTCGGCAGCCCGCTTCAGGAATATTTCAAAAAATAATTTTGCTTCCTGATCGGGCACGCCTGCGCGTCTTGCTAATTTACGGATTAGTTCGGCTTTAGAAATCATTATAAATATTTATTGTTATGATACAAAATAAAAAATATCAAGCTAAGTTAATTACCACTGGTACTTAAATCCAGCTGCTATATCCATGGGAAATTCTTTGTAACCGTTCCAAATATAGTTGTTTCTATTGATAAGATTATGTGCTTCCAATGTCCAGACAAATTTTTCATTAATTCGATAACCGAAATTTAAACCAAGATCGAATAACCCATCTACTTTTTTTATGTTTGTTAAATCTGTATATCCTCCCGAAATAAACTCAACCGTAACGCCTGCATTATACTTTTTGTTAAAATTAATTGAGTAATTTAAATTAGCCGTAAGCGCAGGGCTATAGGGGAGAATATTATTTACAGTATCCCGTGTATCACTAAAATGTACGCTGCCGTAAAACATACCGTAGGGACCACTATGAAAAAGAAGATTTATAAAACCTTCAAATCTTTTTGCATCGGTTGAAACTAAAGTAAATTCACCATTAGTAGCGGCGGGGACAAAATAGGGATAATTGGATGACGAGGTATATTCAAAACCGCCGTCAATCTCAAAATATTTGCCGTATTCATATTTTACAACGCCGCGGAAGCTACTTCTTTTATCAAAAAATAAACCTACACTGCTGTCGGCTTGTAAATAACCATTTTGCTTTAAAAAAGATGAGACGCTTGAGAATTCAGTATGCGGCGCATATTCCGCAAACAATGAAATACTTTTATCTAATTTTATTCCGATAGAGGCATAGGGATTAAAGATTGTTTTACTCTCGTAAAACTCAAAGTCCATTCCAAAAGTCGCTTTAAATGCATCGGACATGTTTAAGCCTATAAATGGTCGAATGTTTGCAAAACCAAATTTTGCGTTTGAAAAAATAGAATTGTTAAGCGATGCCGATATTAATTTTGCGTGCGCTCCTACAGCAAAATTAGACAACTGAAGTTTACTCATCCCCGAAAATTTTATAATGTTTTCAGAATAAGTTACATCGTTTAATGATGCAAACTCATCTTCAATTTTTATAGATGATATTAGAATTTTACTTGTTAAATAATTAAACTGCAAAGATGCGTTTCCTAAACCAAATGAACGACGTACTGTTGGAAAATCAGAAGCAAAGAGTTTATAGGAATTTATTCCGTACGAGCCCTCAACTTTTAGTTCGGAACCAGGTAAAAATTTTGAATCGGCATCTACAAAATAATTTATAGATGCATTTGCTCTCACACCAAACCGGTCGCTGTTTTCTACATAAGCGCGTTTGTTGTAGGCACTCAAACCGGCATTGAATAAACCGCTTGAAAACGGCTGCCAGAGAGATACCTGCGCTTCGGGTAAGGTGTATAAACCGGCACCGACCTTTAGCCTCCCTTTGTAAAAGTTAAGCGAGTCGAATAAATTAATCTCTTCTTTTACAGGATTTGAAAGGTCCTTTGTTTCCAATTGTTCCGGCGAAAAAATAGGCTTTATAAATTCTTCCGAAATTATCGGCACAAAGTCGGGTTTAATTTTGCTCGAGTTTTGTATCGAAACATTTTCTTTTCCGGTAATTACAAAGTCGGGTAATTCTACTCCCGGATTTTTTTGTTTATCGTCCTGTGCAAAAGCGGATGCAACTAAAAATAACATTAAAATTATTAAAATCTTTTTCATCTTATTGCCCTCAATTTATTTTGAGCTTCTTTGCCGAACATATCTCCACGATGGTTTGATAAAACTGCTCTAAACATTTCTTCCGCTTTTTTGTAATCTTTAAGTTCGATATATCCATCCCCCATTTTTAAGTATGACTTTGTAAGCCATTCATCATAAGCCGAAAAAATTGTTCTCACACGGACAAACGCTGTAATAGCCTCCGCGTATCTCTGTTGTTCAAACTTAGAAACACCGAAGAAATATTGAGCCTTTGCGCCGATATCATCCGTTCGAGATTCTGCAAGTTTTTGAAAATAAAACTCTGCGTTAGCAAACCGCTTTGCTGCCATTTCAATTAAACCAAGTTCAAACTTTGCTTTGTCTGCAAATATGGTGTTAGGATGATATTGGTTTATTTCATCAAAAACTTCGTACGATTTATCGATTGAACCTTGGTTAGTGAGCGCCATACCTTTGTTAAACAAAATTTCAGCATAACTGTCCGAACGCGGAAGCGATGCAAGCGCCTTATCGTACAAAGCAACTTCATTACCATATTTCCCTTGAGCGTCTAATATTTTTCCAGATTCAATAACCGCCGCTGTTCCGGTTTCACTTTTAATATCTGCGTTGTAAACTTTGGCAAAATTAAATAATGCAAGTTCTTCCTCCCCGAGATTTTGAGCTGATTTCCCAATCCAAAAATATGCATCCGGTATTAGCTCACTCTGCGGATAATTTGATATAAAAACCTGGTAGCTTTTTTTAGCATATTGATACTCACGAAGTGAGTAATAAATTTCACCCTTCTTAAAAAAGATTTCATCAGAAAAACTTAGATTTGGATTTCTTGAAACGAATTCATCAATTAGAGCAATTGCCCTATCAGGCTGCCCTTTGGCTACATAGCTATACTGAATTCCGTTGATGGCATCAAAAACATAATTTGATGTCGGGTAAAGTAAGATAACTTTTTGATAGTTAACTATGGCGGAATCATATTTGGCAATGTTAAAGTATGCATCGCCGATTGAATAATGAACAACCGGGTTTAGTTTTGAGTTTGGATATATATTCATCATGTTACGGTACTCGGCAATAGCTTGCGAAAAATTTGCACGCTGAAAATTTATCCAGCCGATTAAATAAAGGGAGCGGTCGCCATACTCAGAGTTTGGAAATTTCTGCTGCAGATTTCTAAATTCAGAAATTGCATCTGTTGTTTTACCGGCTTTAAATAATGCCTGTGCATATTGGAAGTAAGCGTAGGAATCGTTAAGAACAAATTGGCGCGAGTTAACAAGGCTTTTATAAACTTCGCTTGCTGCAACATAATTTTTACTGCCGAAATAAGAATCGGCAAGACGAAGTTTTGTGTCTACAATTCTTTTATCACCCGAAAACCGTTTTATAAATTCGCCGAATTGTACACTCGCATTTTCATAATCTTTTAATCCAAAATAGCTGTACGCCTTTCCATAAAGAGCGCCAGCACCAAGTTCGGCGTCATTTAAATCAACATTGCTGTATCTGTTTAGTGCTTCACGGAAGTTGCCAAGCGAATATTGGTTTTCTGCCAGGTAAAAATTTACTTTGTTCCTTTCAAAGTTAGCGTCGCGGATGTCTATGTCCGACAAATATTCGATAGCTTCCTTATATCTTCCAAGAAAATATAACGAAGCCCCGAGTCCCAGCATAGCTCTATTCTGCAACTCATCGGGCAAAGTTTTTATATCAAGAGCCGATTCAAAATATTTTCGTGCGGCATCGAATGATTTTTTGTTTAACTCAATTTCACCAAGCATAGTTAATGCGCGGACACGTACCATACGATCCTGTGCTGCAACAGCGGCAATCAGGTATCTTTCAGCAAGTTCAAATTTTCTCTGGTTGTAATTAAGCAAACCAAGTTGGTACTGCACACCTCTTGCCAATTGGTTATCCGGATAAGTTTCGAGGAATTGCCTAAAAATTTCAAACGCTTCATTTTCCTGTCCGGCATACCGTTTTGCTTCGGCTTTCCAATAAAAAGATTTTATCGCAATTGTATCGGAACCAAGTGACAATCCGTTAAAAATTTTATACGCATCGTTATACTTTTTTTGCTGGAAATAGGACCACGCCAGCCCGTACTTAACTTCCTTTACAATTTCTGCGGACGGAAAATTTTGAATTATTTCGAAGTACGTTTTTTCTGCGTTTCCATATTCCTGCACCCGGTAATAACTGTTTGCCAGCAGGTACAGACTCTGGGCATACATACCCGGAGGTAGATTGGTAAGCGAGGGATTGTTCAATTCAAGAATTGATGATTGGTAATCCTTTAATTTAAAATAACAAATGCCGATGCGGATTTGTGCGGAAACTGCTAGTGGGCTATCGCGATGATAAGACAAAAGTCTATCATAATACTCAACTGCATTTTCATAATCGCCAGTTCTTTCAAAAATATTACCGAGCGAAAAAAGAGAATAATCAACAAACTTGTTATTTCTCTCACTGTTTATCGCATCCAAAAAAAACTGAATTGCATCCTCAACCTGGTTCTCGCTTGAGTATGCTTCACCAATCCAGTAAAGTGATGAACCGGCAAACTCACTTTCGGGATATTCATCTAGCAATTGCTTTAATCTATCGCGGCATAAAGAATATTTTTGAGTTTCATAATAAATCAAACCAAGTCTGTAGAGCGATCGTTCTTTAAAGACTGACCACTCAAAATTATTTACAAGAAATTCGTATGATGAGGCGGCGGCTACCGGTTTACCGAGGTTAAGCAAAGACTCGCCGGAATAAAATTGGGCAGTAGCAAAAAGCTCATCATGTATTCCGTAATTCTGAATAAATTCACCAAGCAGGCTGTGTGCTCTGCCATAGTCTTTGCTATTAAAAGCGGTCATTGCCTCGTAATATTTATCGGCAATACCCTGCCCAAAAATTAGAGCGGTAGAAATAAAAATTAAAATTAAAAGCGTTTTTTTCATTTTGATATTAATTCTGTTAGTAGAATTCCAAAAAATCCCCCGAAAGATGCTGATGTAAAATTAACAACATCGTTATTAATCCATCTTACGCCGGAAACCATCGCGGTTTTTGCTTCACAATGTATTACTTTTTCAGTCTCAGTATAGCAAATTGTACATACG
>JAIOIM010000647.1 GCA_019912505.1 Ignavibacteriaceae bacterium | reverse complement strand
CTATATCATCTATCTGGGATATTATATAAATATCATCATTGCTAAATCCCCAAATATCTCTTATATGGCTGGTAAATATCTCGGAAATAAGTTTCGCTTTTTTCCCATCCCAATGGATTATTTTACCCCAACCGCTGCCGAGATATAAATTATTGCTCGATGTGCCCCAGATTGATGTGTAGGGGATATTATCATGTAAGATTGTAGCTATTGGTACAACATACTGTCCGGTATCATTTGCATCTACCCGGCTCCATTGATTTCCATCAAAATGTTCTACGCTATTTCCAACAGCCCATACATCTGAATTTGAAAATCCATATACTGCCATTAATCCACCCCTTTTTTTATTGGGGCGCCATTCAGTGCCGTTCCATTTTATTACTCCGTATCCGGTATCATTTATTAATACAGTGCCAACAGCCCAAACATTGTTTTCATCTGTTCCCCACACATCATAAAGAGAATTAGAAGAAATTCCAATATCATCTCCAATAATGTATTCTTGCCATGTAAAATTATGGCTTGTGGGGGCAAGAGTGCTTACAGTAATCGGGTCTGTTTTATTTTTTATTGCTCCGGTGGTATCTGTTAATACAGCGTAGTACCCGTAGCTTGTGTTTATTAAAAGCCCGGCTCCGTCATTATCATCTATTATGGTTGTATCTTTTACGACAACGGGAAAGTTTGCTACAAGCGTATCGGCACCGTTAAATGTTCTATAAAGACTTACAGATAATTGTACATTGTTCATTGTAGATTGTACATTAACAGAAACGCTCCGGTGTGTAACATCTTTAACGGAAATATTAACTGTGTCTTTTAGCTCTGCCGGCAGCGGCTGCGTTGGCGGAGATGATTTGTTACAGCCAACCAGCAAAATAACCGCTGTTGTTATTATGCTAAAGAAGAAAGTAAGTTTTTGTTTCACACAAACCTCCATGTAATGCACAATGAATGACAATTGAATTTTTGAAATAATATAATGCGGTTGAATGTCTGTTCCGTATTTGAAACAAATGTGTAGTTGGTTTTAGTAGTTATACCCGGAACAGAATCGCGCGGCTTAAATTTTTTCAATGCTGTTCCCCCGATAATAGCAATTTATCTTTTTGTTAGCTTGTATCATAAGTGCTCCCATAAACTGTTTTTGCAAATTTATAAAAAAAACCCCGGAAAGAAACAAATGTTTTTTATTTTTTTGTTAAAATAATTTTGGCGGGAGAATTTCTGGGGGGATATTATTTATGGACGCTAATGAACAATGCACAATTAAAAGTTGAACATTATAAACTCATAATTTTACAGTTATCGGCTTATGGCGTTATATCAATCCGGCAAACTGCGCGGTTGTAATTTTTTGTATATCTGACGGCGCAAGTTTACTTTGCACTCCCCGTATACCGGCGGAGATAAATATTTTATCAAACATCTGCGCTGTCTCTTCTATAAAGACCGGGTATTCTTTTTTCATCCCAATCGGCGAACATCCGCCGCGAATGTAACCCGTTAACGACAGCAGTTCATTTAATTTTATTAGCTCAACTTTTTTGTTGCCGCTTGCAGCAGCAGCGTTTTTTAAGTTTAACTCTGCGCTTACCGGTATGCAAAAAACCAAAATTCCGGTTTTATCTCCCCTTGCTACTAATGTTTTAAATATTTCATCTTCAGCAGCGTTTATTTTTTTCGCAACGGTTTCACCGCTCAAATCACTTTCGTCAACTTCATATTCGTGCGCGGAATATTCAATCTTGTTTGCGTCAAGTATCCGCATAGCGTTCGTTTTATTCATACAAATTTTTTAATTCATAATGTTTAAAAAATCTTCCGTGCACAGTTTTAAACTACCGGCTTTTATTAAAAACTGTGTGTAGCGGTTTCGCGGGTTATTTATAACCTTTTGCGTTACCCCGCTTTCGACAATTTCCCCTTTGTACATTATTATTAACTCATCGCAAAACTTCTGCAATATTTTTAAATCATGCGCTACACATATAATTGTGCAGTCTTCTTTATTTAATTTTTTTATTAGTTCAGCCAATTCTGTTTGCGCCTCAATATCCTGCGCTGAAAATGGCTCATCAAGTATCAGCAGTTCGGGTTTAACAGCTAGCAGTCTTGCTAAAGCAGCTTTTTGTCTTTCGCCGCCGCTAAGCTGCATTCCTTTTTTTGCCCACAAATTTTTATTAAAGTTTACCTGATTAAAAACGTATTGTTTTTCAAGTTCGATATCCGCTTTTTTATTTTCGAGTTTAACCGCTTCTTCAATCATTTTGTCAACACGGCGGTAGGGGTTTATAATAAACTCGGTGTTTTGAAATAACAACTGAACCTTACCTGTGTCTAACTGAATAGTTCCGTCAGTAGGTTTTAGAATACCGGCAATTAATTTTGCAAGTGTCGTTTTACCGCTCCCCGATTCGCCTGCAATTCCGATTATTTTACCCCGCTCCACTGTTAAATTTATCTTCTTTAAAATAAGGTTATCAGAACCTGTTGGGGAATAATGTAGATTGGTTATCTCAAGCAGCGGTTTCATTCTAACTTTTCCCGATAAGCCTTAATCAACGAATTATTTTCGAGCGAAAAAAATTCTTTTGTTTGCAAAAACTCGCTAAGCGCACCGCTCTGTAGTATTGATATCATATTGCTTACTTCTTCGGCAAATTGAAGATCGTGTGTAACAAGCAAAACAATTTTGTTTTCTTTCATTATAAATTGTTTTATCGCGTGCAGAAGCAAGTTGATGATAGGGTAATCAATTCCTGATGTCGGTTCATCCAAAATTAGAATATCTGGTTCATATAAAAGTGCCAAAATTATACTTAAACGCTGTGCCATTCCTCCGCTTAATTCGTACGAATAAAGTTCAAGCACTTCATTCGGGTTATCGAACAAAAAATATTTCATAAGATTGTGCAAGTCGGGCTGTTTGAGAAAAGGTTTAAAATAATATTTTAATTTTTTCAGCGGATCGAATGAATTAATTGAATCCTGAAAGACATACTTAATTTTTTCTCTTCTTATTTTTGTTAGAACCGGAACGGCGGCTTCAAACAAATTTATATCGTTAAACCAAACCTTTCCTTCTATTTTATAAACAGCATCATCATTAAGCCGCGTTAACGCTTTTATCAAAGTGGTTTTACCGCTGCCGTTTTTACCTATTATCGAATATACATTATTTGGTTTCAGGCAGAAACTTAATGGCAGAAGCAACGGCTTTAACCCTATGGGTTGTTTAAACGATACAATTAATTTATCAGCAACTAACACCGAATATCTAAATCACTTTTGTATTTGTTAAACAAAATAATAAATTATCGTCAAACTTATTAATCATTATTTCGAGTTATTGAATGAGTATCAAGCACATCGCAACTGCATGTCTTTTAATCGTTATGGTTTTGCTCCCTGCCGCCTGCCGAGGGACAAATAATTCATTGCGTAACAGTGTAGTTATAGCAATTACTCCCGATGTAGAATCGCTTAACCCGCTTTACTCTTTTACATACTACGAGGGAATGATTTCCGAACTGCTCTATTTAAGCTTGGTGCAGCACGACTGGGATTTTGAACAGGGGGAGTTAGCAACGAAACCGATGCTTGCAGAATCTTATACGTGGAGCGATGATTCGTCCTCAATTAAAATAAAATTGCGGGGCGATGTTTTCTGGTCGGATGGCAAAAGGGTTAGTACTGAAGATGTTGTTACGTCATTTCTTCTTTATTCCAACCCCGATGTTCAAAGCCGGTTTTTCGGGATGTTCAAGAATTTTTATTTGCTTGATAATTTAACCATCGACAAAGAAAAAACTTTTACCGTTGATGACTCATTAGAATTTTCAATTCACTTTAAAGAGAGCACAAACCCTTCACTTGTTGATATTGACATGCCGATAATTCCGGCGCACGTGTTTGCAAATATACCGCCGCATGAAATTATAAATAAAGAAAAGGAACTAACCCCTGTTACCAATGGTCCGTATAACCTCTCTTCGTGGAATATAAATCAATCGATAGTTTTAACCGCAAACACAAAATGTTTTTTGCAGCAGGCGGATGGTATTAAGGAACTTATATTTAAGATTGTACCCGATTATAACTCCGGGTTAATCCAATTAAAAAATAATGAAATAAATATTTTAGAAGGAATACGACCCGCTGATGCAAAGGAATTAAAGATGTCCGATGAGTTAATAGTTGCGCCGATAGAAGGGCGCGATTACGACTACCTCGGCTGGAGCAATATAGATGTGGATGTTTACAAACGCTCCGGCAAAAAGATTCCGCACAAACTTTTCGGAAGCTCTTCGGTGCGTAAAGCTTTAGCACTTGCAATAAATCGGCAGGAAATTTTAATCGGATACTTTAATAATTTCGGGCAGATTGCATCGGGACCCGTAGCACCGGTATTTAAAGCTTTTTACAACACTTCGGTAGTGCCGTATCCTTTTAATCCCAACTCGGCTAAAATGCTTTTAAAATCGGCGGGCTGGGTTGATGCCGATGGTGACGGAATACTTGAAAAAGGGAAAGTACTTTTTTCGTTTACTATTTTTATGCCTGCCGGTAATGCTTCGAGGGATTTTGCTTCAACGGTTATAAAAAACAATTTAAAAGCAATCGGCGCCGATGTTAAAATTGAAATGCTTGAACCCGGCGTATTTTTTGAAAAAATGTTTAATCGAGAGTTAGATGCGTGGATTGCCGGCTGGTCGGTGCCTATACCAATTGAGTTAAAAGCTTACTGGCATTCAAATCTCGAAGAAAATCAGCTTAACATTTCAGGTTTTAATAATGCCGAGGCAGACGGACTTTTAGAAAAAATATCATCAACAGGTGAAACACAGCAAAAAAATAAAATGATAGAAGAGTTTCAAAACATAATTCATCAAGAAGAACCTGTAACTTTTTTATACTGGATTGACAACATCACAGCCCACACCAAAGCTATTAACGGCATACATGTATCGCCGCTTGGGGTTGTGCATCATCCGTGGAATTGGACTATAAAATAGTGTGGCGTTTATGCTGTTAAAATCCGCCGCAAAAAGAATTTTTTATTCTTTTGTTGTACTTTTTTTACTAATTACATTTATATTTTTTTTAGTGCGTCTTGCCCCCGGCAACCCAACAGATAAATACATCTCGCCAAAGTTAAGCACCGAGCTTGCGGCACAAATAACAAAATCGTTCGGCATAAACGAACCGCTGCACATACAATACTATGAATTTGCAAAAAACATTTTTAGCGGCAATCTTGGAATTTCTTATACATACCGTACGCCGGTTGAAAAGGTAATTTTACAATTTTTACCGTTTACGGTTATGTTTTCCATTATAAGTTTTTCTCTTCAATTATTATGTGCATTTATTTTTTCTTTATTCTCTGCTCGAAGATTAGGTAAACCGGTTGATAAATTATTAACGGCTGTAAGTTTGGCTTTGTATGCCGTGCCTTCATTTTTTACGGGTGTATTTTTAATCTACATTTTTTCAGTTCAATTAAAAATTCTGCCTTCTTCCGGCATCAGTTCAACCGGCAGCGAATATTTTAGTTCGTTCGAAATATTTTTTGACTATCTGCGGCATATGATTCTTCCTGTGGTTACTCTTTCTTTAAGCGGGGCAGCGTTGTTTTACAAATACCTGCGCGATGAAATTGAAACTGTTTATAAAAAACCGTTCGTTGGTTTTCTCAGGTCGCATGGTTATGATGAAAATTTTATACTCCGCAAACATATACTGCCAAACGCAGCCGGACCGTTTATTTCAATTGCTGGTGTAGAACTTGGCGCACTGCTTGGCGGAGCAATTATTACGGAAGTTATTTTCGGTTTGCCCGGTATGGGGAGGCTGACTCTTGAAGCCGTGCTTTCGAGAGATTACCCGCTTGTGATAGGTTGTACTATTATAGCAGGTGTAATGGTTATTATCTCAAACTTTCTTGCCGATTTTCTAAAAGCGATTCTCGATAAACGCAAATTGCAAGAAGGTGTGGCGGGATGAAAAAATATTTTACAACCGGAAATGTAATTATAACATGCTGCGCGTTGCTTATTGCAGCACGCTTCGGCTTTTTAATAAAAGTTTATCATTTGTTTGGGAACTGGCTTGGTTTTGTTTTTACAGACACCCAAAGCGCATTCCGTCTTTTAGATTTTTCAACCGCCGATCACTTTTTATCTGCTCTATTGATAGTTGTAATTCCTGCCCTTGTTTTTATTTTTAGAAAAAGTCAAGTGATTGCTGCCCGAATAAATTACACCAATCTAATTATTATCTGCATCTTCTTTGTTTTTACTCTTGCTCCGCTTATTACGCGTGTTAACCCGGAATTTCAAAAAAATATATCCGTCACAAAACTGCTTCCCCCTTTTAGCAAAGTAAAAATGCTTCGTTTAAAAGAGAGTACGGAAAAACAATATTCTAATATTTTTCAAGCCGAAAAAAACACAGTTGTTGCACGTTCATTCGATGATAATCTTTTGTTTGTCGACAGTATTAAGGAGTTCAATGACAAAGTATTTTTTTATCAGTCCGGAGCAGAAAACTCTTTAGAAAAAAGCAGACTCGTATTGAACGACAAAAAATCGATAATTTCAAAAAGGTTATTTATACTCGGCAGTGATGAATTTGGGCGTGATATTTTTTCGCGAATGATTTACGGCGCGCGGGTTTCTTTGAGCGTAGGATTTGGGGCTGTCGTTATTGCTTTTTTTATCGGCAGCCTTCTCGGATTTTTTGCTGGTTATTCCGGCAAATGGATTGATATACTTTTAAACCGTATTGCGGAAATGTTTTTAACTGTGCCTTCAATATTTTTTGTAATTCTTATTCTTGCGCTGTTCGGTAATAATATTTTCAGTGTTGTCTTTGTACTTGGTTTTTCGGGTTGGATGAGTTTATTTAAGCTTGTGCGCAGTGAAATTTTTTTAATAAAGAAAAAAGACTTTTTTATTTCCGCAGGCTTACTGGGGTTAAAAAAAAGTAATTTGTTTTTTAAAGAAATCCTGCCGGTAATCATCGTTCCGGTTGTTGTTAATCTTATTTTTCAATTCGGGAATGTTGTTCTTGCAGAGTCGGCATTAAGTTTTCTCGGACTCGGTGTAGGTAATTCTTTTCCATCGTGGGGAAGCATGATTGACTCCGGCAAAAATTATATAACCACTGCATGGTGGCTGATATTGTTTCCCGGGTTAGCATTGTTTACGATTATATTTGCCGTAAACTCTGTGGGTAAAAAAATTAGTTCATCTATTACACAAATAAAATATTGATAAATAACCGCTACATAATTCATAAAAAAATTGGGGAAGGAAGAAGTTCCGTTTACCTTTGCAAAGATGTAGAGTATCCGCAGAGGAGTACAGCAATAAAAATATTAAACGCCGATTCTTCGCCGGATGATTTAGCGGCTTTTCAAAAAGAATTTTTTACAATCAAAAAATTCTCAAACCCGTTTATTGTAAAGGCATATGATTTTGGGAAAATTTTATCATTCGATTCTACTCTCATAAAAATATCCATCGGTTCATTCTTTTTTACAATGGAATATTTTGAAGGAAAGCCGCTCTCGGACTTTACAAATCTTTCCGAAGAAACTCTTATCAATATAACTGCCGGGCTTTGCAGAGTTTTATATTATCTTCATCAATCAAATTACATATACTATGACCTGAAACCTGAAAATATTTTAGTACAAACATCAAAACAAAATGTTAAAATTAAACTAATCGATTTCGGTTTGATTGAAAACCAGTTTTCAGGTAATATTGTGCCGCCGAGAGGTTCCCTTCAGTATATTGCTCCTGAGATTCTCAAAAATCAAAAAGCTTCACCTGTTGTCGATTTGTATTCACTCGGTATTATTCTCTATTTCATCGTCTATAAATCATATCCTTTTGAAACAGATAATGTACTGTCTATTTACAAAGCTCATATTGAAAAAGAGTTTGTCTTCCCTCCCTCCGACGAATATCCGAATCTTGTAAAAATAATTCCGCAGCTATTAGAGAAATTTCCTTTTGATAGACACAACAATGCCCTGGAGGTTGTAGATGAGCTTGGCATTATATTATCTGAAAACGAAACAGCAGAATTTACTCCGGCTAAATGTTTTGCGGGGCGCGGTGATGCTGTAAAAATATTAAAAAAGTTTATTGATGATAAAAAAAGCGATGAAGTATTTGCAATAGTTGGCGCAGAAGGGGCGGGAAAATCCACCATAGGAGAAGAACTAACTATCGAAGTTGAAAACTTCATTTCCCTCTATTCCGGAGCATCAAAAAGCGGGGCTGACTATTTTGATTATCTCCTTAGAATTCTCTGTTCTAATCCCGCTGTGCACATACATCTTACAGACAAACTGAGCCAGGGAATAACTAATCTTCGGAAAGACGACGGCGGCAACTATATTGACAAACTAAAGATTATATTTAATCAAATTACAAGTGCATCTTCATTTATTTTATTTCTTGACGATTTTAACCGTTACGATACATTTGTGATTGAGGTTTATAAACAGCTTATTCCTCTTATTCAGCTGAGCAGCTGTAAATTAATTTTGACTTTAGATTCCGATAAATATTTCTCCCCCGACTATATTTTCAATTTAAGAGAAGTAAACCTAACACCATTTACCGATACACAACTCGAAGAATATTTACAAAAATCATACTCGCCTGATTTTCCGGTTGATGAGCTTAAGCATCTTATTTTATTGTATGCTGATTTACTTCCCGGAAATATTGGGTTGTTTATAAAAGATGCGCTGCTGTTCGGATTGATCCAATACCAACGCGGAAAAGCAATCATCGATTTAAATGACGAGAAGCTTACTCTAATAAAACGCTCGCATGAGGATATTTACAAATACAGGTTAACTTCGTTGTTAAATGACGAACTGCTTGTGGCAAAATATATTTCATGCTTTAATAATAACGCCGACACCAAAATAATAAGCAGACTTCTCGGTATTTCTCTTTCCAAATTGAATACAATTGTTGTCTCTTTAATTCATAAAAATATTTTATCTCCCGAGAGTGAAGGAGGGCGGCTTATTTTCAGTTCGGAGGGATTTAAGAAATTTACATATTCTGTTGTCGCCCAAAAGCAAAAATGGCACGCCGAAATAGCAAAGCTTATTGATAAAGAATTTGCCGAAATAAATAGAAATGAACTTGCATTTCATTATGAATCAGCAAACGATTACCTGAGTGCGGCAAATGTTTATTTTGTAGAAATATCTGCTGCCGAAACGCTTGCCGCTTATGCATACAGTCGTAAAATACTGGAGCATATGTTAACATTCCCTCTTCCAAAAAATCTAATTACTGATATAAAAATATCGCTCGTTTTTACATTGCATAAATTAGGCGAAAGCAAACCATGCCTATTGCTGTTAGACGAAATAGACACTGCAGATTTCGATAAGGAAAAACAAAACAAACTTCTAATAGCCAAAGCAGATGGTCTTGTTGACTCAGGAGAAATTTACGAAGGATTAAAATATTTTAATTTTTTATTAAACGATGACAACCCTGAAGATTTTAAAACTACTGTATTAATAAAAACCGCCAGGGCAAATATTGATTTGAGCGCGTATGACGAAAGTATTAAAATTTGTTCGGAAATTATCAGTTCAAACACTGCCTCGCACGAGCATCTTGCACAGTGTCATAATATTCTTGGTCTTGCCGCTTTTTATAAAGACGAAAACTTGAATGATGCGCTTCTAAAATTTGGAACTGCATTAAATTATTACAAAAAAGCAGACAACAAATTGGGTATATCGCAAATGTATCTTAATGAAGGAAACATTTATAACGTGCAGAAGCTGCACGAAAAAGCAAAAGAAAGTTGGGAGAAAGCATTAGACATTAATCATTCAATCGGTAATCTTGACCAGGAAGCCAAGCTATTGATGAACTTCGGAATTTTTCATTATGAACATTTAGAATTTGATGAAGCAATTGAATCATACAAAAGAGCGGTGGTTATATTTGTAAGTCTTGGTAACAAAAACGGCGAAGGAATGGTGCTGACGAACCTTGGCGAAATTTATTTGTTTATATGCGAATATCAAAAAGCGTTTGATTGCTTGAGCGGGGCAGAAAAAATCTTCGGACAAATATCCAACACAAACGAAGGGCTTGAGGCTTTGTTTTTATTAGCCAAATTGTATTTTGTTATAGGCGATACTGAAAGATTAAAAAACACTATAACGGATTTTCAGAATAAGACCATCGAAGAGAACCGCGCCGATAAATTTAAGCTAAACAGAATACAATTAAATTTGTATTCCGATATTATAAACAATATAGAAGTAAGTAAGGATATTTTAATTTCATCAAGAAAAACATACTTTGAAAAAAAGAAACCCTATAACTTTCTTGATAATACAATACGGCTTGCTAATTTTTATATCTCGCAAAATAATCAACAACAGGCATTTAACATTTTAAATGAGCCCGAAGTAAATGAGATATGTAAACAGAATCCTTATTTGTCGGCAGAAAGAGATTATGCTTTAGGGGTTGTTTGTAAGAATAGTGAAGACTTACGTTTCGGCTCGGCTATAGACTATTGTTTATCGGCATACAATACTATTAAAGACTTAAACATAACAGAATTAACCTGGCATATTCTTTTTGAACTGTGTCAGCACTATTTTAATAGAGGAATGATTCGGGATGCAGCCGAATTTATTAATTATACAAGAACATTAATATTACAAACTGGCGATAACCTAAAAGATTCTCAACTAAAAAATTCCTATCTTCAAGACGTAAATCGTAGGCTTACTCTTGAAAAACTAGATTACCTTGAAAGACACCTCCAATAATGTACGATAATAATCTTAAAATAAAATTATATTCTGACTTTGAAGACATTACATCTATTTCCGGTGCAATTAAACAAATACAACTAACCTATCCTTCTCTTGAATTTCAATGGTCTTCAAATTTCAAAGTTGAGGCAGACGAAATAATAATACTTCAAATAAAAACAGTCGATTCAGATTACTTTAACTCGGTGCTTGATGAACAAGATAATATTTCCAACAAAATAATTTTTGCCGTACCTGAAAACGATGCCGTGCTTGTAAGTACGCTTGCCAAACTCGGGTTTTCCGAAATTTTTGTACTTCCATACGAGTTGTTCAAATTTGTTAATTACATAAAAGAGGTAATTGAAAATAATACCTATATAACCTCTTCGGCACCAACTGAAGTTTTTGCAGAATCAAGCAATAGTTTTGAAGTATTTATTGGTGAGTGCCATAAGATAGAAAAGTTAAAGTCGGTTGCAAAAAAAATAGCTGCAAGATACGACCTCAATATTTTAATAACTGGTGAAACTGGAACCGGAAAAGGCGTACTCGCGAAAGCTATTCATCAGTTCGGTAAATCGAAGGATGCTCCTTTTGTTGAAATAATGTGCGTGGCTGTACCCGAGGCGTTGATCGAGTCAGAGCTTTTTGGCTACGAACCGGGGGCGTTTACAAGCGCGAAAACAAGAAAGCTTGGTTTGCTTGAATTAGCAGAAAACGGAACAATTTTTTTAGATGAAATTGGAGAACTGAATAAAGTAATCCAGGGCAAGTTGCTTAGAACTTTAGAAAAAAGAATCGTTCGCCGGTTGGGCGGTACATCAGACATCCCGCTGAAAGCAAAAATAATTTCGGCAACTAGTCGTAATTTGCAAAGTATGATTGAGGAGGGAAGTTTTAGAAATGATCTTTTTCACAGACTATATGTTGTTTCGCTCGATATCCCTCCATTGAGGGACCGCGGCGAGGATATTATACTGCTTGTAATGCATTTCATAAACGAATACAATCTTCAGTTCGGGAAAAAAGTTCGATCCATCGAGCCTGCTCTAAAGAGTTTTTTTCTCGAATATGAATGGCCTGGCAATGTACGCGAACTAAAAAACTCAATAGAAAGAGCAGTGCTTTTGGGAGATGGGAAAAAATTAAAACTATCACAATTTTCGTTTCTTGCTCAAAAAGTTAAATTTCCTTTATCAACAAAAACTAAATTGCCGGCAACAAATTTACATTTGAATGTTGATTATAAAAATATTGACTTGCGAACTCTTTCTGAAATGTATGCCGTTACGGTATTAAAAAGGGAAGGTAAAAACAAAAGTGAAACGGCAAAACTTCTCGGAATTTCTCGTCCCAAATTAGATTCTCTTCTTAATAAAAAAAATTTGTTGTAAAAAAATTTTACAAATGCGCCCTTTTTTACCGATTTTGTTTTGCAATATTTACCGAAAATCTTGGTCCGGCTTTGTTTTTGAGCTATTTTCGAGGTATTTTGCGATGGCACGAATAATGCGTTATATATATGCCCCAAATGATTATCGTTTTCATGTAGGGGATGTTTAAACTATTTTTTATTTTTTACGAGAGGTTCTATAATGAAACAACTTATTTTCACCCTATTTCTTGCAGGTGTTTTCTTTGCTGGTTGTTCTGATTTTAACAACACTACGATTCCGGCAAATTCTCAATCAACCGTGCAAAAGATAAAAATGCCCGCACCGAAAAATCTATCCGTCGAGACAACCTTTACCGTCTCGGAAAGAATTGCCGGAAACTTTGGCGGCGAACTTCTACTTGACGGCTTCTATCCTTCTACCACCGGAGATGTGATGATAGAGGCAGAACTCATTGTGCCCAGCGGTGCTTATAGTGGGGAGAAGGTTCTTTCTATTTCAAATGAAGGACAATTTGTAGAAGTATCTTTAGATCCTTCCATGCAATTTGATGCTCCGGTACTATTATCAGTTAGAATGGACGGTTTGGATCTATCGGATGTTAACCCAGAGACTATACAATTTTTATATTTTGCGGATGACGGTTCAACCGAGTCAGTAACTTACGATGAACTGATCGTAGATGTTGAAAATGGAATTTTGGGTGTTAGAAATGCACAGCTAACACATTTTTCGCGATATGGTTTTGCGAAATAATTTGATTTAGTTAATTTAGTCAATCTAGTAATCAAGTAAGTGATATTGTTATGCCCGATTTTTTAGAGCGGATACTTTCGTTGTTCTTCAAAGAGGACGAGTATAGGGAATTAATAAAGAAGTACCAGTTTTATCTAAACAGTACTCCTGAACCGAAAGTATCTTCTCTAAAATTTTCCAATGGGAAGAAACAAAAAATTGTCGAAGTCAATCGTTCATGGATTGACTTCTCTATCACTTTCGCAAAAAATAATCTGCCGCAAAAAAAGTTTGTAGAATTTCTGTTTTATCTCGGCGAAAGTGCGGTATCCATCGGCGAGCTTAATGCCGCGCAGGATGTGTATTTGATGCTGAAACAGATAAGCGAAAAAAATGCGGCGTTTGAAAATATAGCTGCATATTCCATGCTTGCCCTTGGCGATATTTACAGCAGGCAGGCACTCTGGCAAATGAGCGAAGATTATATATTTAAAGCCAATAAACTTTTTTCAAAACAAAAAGATTTAAAAGGCTGTGCCCGCTGCGAAAACCTTTTAGGTACAATATATGGTGACAAAGGAAATATTTTAAGGGCAAAAAATCATTTCGAAAAAAGCCTCTCTTTTTTAAATCCAACTAAGGATATAGGGCTTATCGGGATGCTCGAAATGAATCTTGGTATACTTTGCAACATTCAAAATAATTACGATCTTGCATACACTTATTTTCAGAGAGCCGTGCTTAAGTTTGAAAAACTAAATGATTTTAGACGCATTGCCGAACTTAAACACAACCTTGGTATGATGTTTTCGCATAAAGGCGAATACCAGATGGCTATAAAAGAATTTGATGCCGGAATCCTAATCTGCCTTAATAAAGGCTTAAAACCCATTCTTGTTTTATCTTACCTTAGCAAAGCTTTTGTGTACATTCAATTAAATGATTATTCCTTGGCGCGTGCCTACGCCGATAATTCCTTAAAACTTTCTTTTTTAATTAACGATAGATTATCAATTGCAGATAACTATAAAATTAAAGGAATTATCGAGCGGAATTTAAATAATTATCAAGATGCTGAAGATTACCTTTTAACCAGCCTTCGTTTAAATACAGAACTCGACAACATAATGAATATTGCAGAAAGCGCATTTGAGTTGACCCTGCTTTACAACGAAATTGGAAAAACTAAAAAGGCAAAAGTTTATCAAAAAATGGCACTCGATAATTTTAAGGCAATGGATGCCGTTGAAATGATAAAAAAGGCACAAGAAGCGTTATAAACATTAAATAAATTAACTTCTAATTAGTTTGAGAATTTTTTTTCTCAAGTTGCGTATTATTTTTATTTAACCGATTATATTTATTATTAAGTGTGTTTATGAAATTTTCCGACTTTAAAAAAAGTATCGATGATAAGGCAATCCATGAAGGTCCGCCTGGTGAATCAGAAAAGAGAATCAAAAATCTTGAACTGATTCTTGATATAGTAAAAACTATTAATCATTCTCTTATGCTTGACGATGTTCTTGAATTGGTTTTAAAGAGCGCAATAAAACTAACCAATTCCGAAAGAGGATTTGTTGTTCTCAGAAACCTGTCAGGTGAACTTGAATATAAGCTTGGTATCGATAATAAAAATGAACTTGTTCCGGAAAAACAGTTTAATGTTTCTACCACGGTTGTTCATGATGTTTTTTACACCGGTCAATCAAAATTTATAGAATCTGCCCAGAGCGATACAAATAACGACCCGAGTAAAAGCATATTAAAACTCGAACTTCAAACCATTTTGTGTTCGCCTTTAATTACTGATGATAAGAAAATTGGGGTAATATATGTAGACAGCCGTCATCTTCAAAAAATACGCGCGCGCGAAATAACCGATACTTTTGAAATTTTAGCAGGGCAGGCAGCCGCTGCCATCCGCAATGCACAACTTTATAACGGACAGATAAACGCCTTCAATGCTCTGCAAGACGCAAACACTCAACTTATAGTTGCTGAGAGAAATGTCCTTAAACAAAGCATCGATGCAGAGATCGGTCAATCGCTTCAGGGACTTGTTCATCTTGCACTGCTCGAAACCGAAAGTATGATGCGAACTATTGAAAAACTTCAAAAAAATGACGATGTGATAGTAAAACAAATTGACCCGCTATTTTTCGACAGACTGAAATTAAAAACTAAGGTTTCTATTGACTGCATAAGAAGCATCCAAAAGTATGCAACTGCACTAATGGAAACAGCTATTATGGAACTTGATATTAACGGGGGCGATATAAACAAAACCATTCAGTCCGTTATACGTTACATCTCTCCAATGAAAAAATTCGGTCGTATAACTTTTAAAACAGAGTTCGGCACACTTCCTCAATGCCAATATGATTCTGAGCAGATTCAACATCTGCTTGTACATCTATTTTCAAATTCCGCAGAAGCCAAAAGCGATGCAACAATATTTTTGAAAACCGATTTTGAGAATGGGCGTGTGGTAATAACAATTGCCGATAATGGTCCCGGTATTCCCACCTCGATTCTGCCCACTATTTTTGACATACCATCGTCAAAAAAGAGCGGCTATGGTTTGTTTCTGTGTAAAAGTATAATTGACAGACATGCCGGCAGCATTAAGGTGTTACAGCAGTCAACCGGTACAAGCATTCAATTTTTACTGCCTACATAATAATTATGGAAAACCAACCAATAAAATATTTTAGCAAACTTTATGATTCTATTCACTTTCCGATAAATGTTTTGGATGAAGCAGGCCGGATAGTTTATGTTAACCAAGCATTTATTTACCAGTGGGGTTATAAACTATCGGAACTTTCGGAGTATACAATCTTTGAGGACTTTGAATTAAAGCGGTGTGGAATAGTTCAAATAATTCAAAAAGTTTTCGACAAAAAAAACTACGCGTTTATAAATCACTACTCAGACTCTCTTCTGAAAAGCAAAGAGATTACTATCCCCGTGCTTAGGACAAAAGTTTTTCCTGTTATTTTGGATGGTAGTTTGTATGTTGTATTATTCCATATAGACATTACCGACATGGTTCTTGCCGAAAAGGAAATTGTAAAAGCAAAGGACGCAACAAGCGAAGCTGAGCGGTTGAAGAATACATTTTTAAATGTTTTATCGCACGAAATGCGGACACCTCTCAATATAATACTCGGATATTCTTCAATCATAAGAGATTCGATGAGCGAAAAATTGGACAGCGAAGACCGCGTTTATTTTGATAATCTGTATAGCGGCAGCAAAAGATTATTTAACAGCATAACGCAAATGCTGGAGTTTGCACAAATTGAAGCAGGCGCCTACACAATGAATATTGAACGCGCCGACCTTATAGATATTATAAAGAGATGTGTGGCAGTTATCCAGAAATCGGCATTTGAAAAAAATTTAGATATTAAGCTCAATTTTAACCAACAACCTGTTTTTGTAGATGTTGATGTACAGTGTGTTGAAAATACAATAAATAACCTTGTAAGTAATGCTGTAAAATTTACGCGGCAGGGTTTTATAGAGATTGAAGCAGGCGTGCTTGATGAAAGAGACCTTGCATATTGTAAAATAAAAGACTCCGGCATCGGCATTTCTTCCGATTATCTTGACCATCTTTTCAGTCCCTTTAGTCAGGAAGATTTGGGCATAGGGCGCGACTTTGAAGGAAACGGTCTTGGGCTTGCTCTTGCAAAACGATATCTCGAAAAATTTGGCGGTTCATTACTTGTGGACAGTTTGAAGGGCGTTGGTTCAACCTTTACCTTTACATTGCCTCTCTCACAAGATAATTTAAGTTCGGGCGCAAGAAGTGCAGTAACAAGGATTTTTATTCTTGACGATTTCAGTGAATCATCCTCTTTAATAAAAGCATTTTTACAAGATTCTTATCTTGTTGAATCCAAAAGCTTACGCGATTTTAATATTGATGACTTAAGCCGAAATGATTTTAAAATTATACTTATCGATGTTAATCAAATTCACTTTGAACAGAGCCTAATAATTGTAAATGATATTTATAAAAATGATGTTTATAAAAGACCGATTATTGTTTCGTCTGCCGAATTATCAGATGAGAAAATAAAACGGTTTTCCGCCGCCGGCGCAAAGAAATTTTTACTTAAACCTTTCTCAAAAATTGATTTACTTAATGCGTTGGATTCCTTTTTGAAATAGCTGTTTTTTATTTTTAGGAACAATTTAATAATCTATTATAATTGATGTCTTAAGTTTTACAGCTTACCGCGTGACGATTAAATTTCAAAAACCATTCAAGCTGTTGTGTGATTTCAGTTAACCCGAAAAAATAGTCCTACCATTTTACCCCAAAATATTATATTTGCACAAGCACATATTGAAATAGCCGGAAATCTGCCGATAGTGCTGTCATTGACTGATGTAACATTTGTTCCGATTCTGTTTACTCTATTTGACTGTTCCGTTTAACCGGCATCGTTTTGTTTGGTTATTCCTTTTTGGCTGCTGAACTTTTCCTGATAAAAAGTTTTTAGAACAATTAAACTTATTTGCATATACTTTTGTTTAATACTACAACGGTGTTTCTTCATTGCTGCTTTTATGTAGCAATTAATTAACACAGTGTTTTTAGTATAGTAATATTTTGCTGATTATTGAAAGAATAGCTTATGGAATCGATTGAAATATATAATAATGTTAGGAGTATCATAATGGATGCGAACAGCCAGGTTGATGTTGTTGAGGTTACAGGAATCATAGCAAAAGACTTTAATCATCTGAGCACTAATTTTGAAGTTGCGCGGTTTGATAGCATTGCACAACTAAAGGAAGAGTTGACAAACAAAATTGCCGAGTGGATGGATGGTCGATTCGATTTACTCTTGAGTACACTGTACCGTATTGACATCGCCGAAAAGAATATCCAAAACCTTTTTTCCGGACACAGCCGTGAGTATATACCTTCTGCTTTGGCAGATCTTATAATTCAACGGCAATTGCTTAAAATAAACCTCCGCCGTAAGTATAAAGAAGGCAAATTGTAAAAATATTTTTGTGTGTAATTCTTTCCGCCACTGTTTATATTTAGATGTTTCTTTTTATAACTTAGGAAAAACTATGCGGCTTAAAATTACTCTATTTGTATTGTTATCTACTTCCTTTCTTTTCTCCCAGTATTCCACAATAAACGATCTAATAAATAAAACAAAAAATGATGATGCTCTTTATGGGGCACAATGGGGCGTTTATGCCCGATATGTTGAGGGCGAACCTATTATTGCTTTGAACGAAAATTTTAATCTGGCTCCCGCATCTGGCTTAAAAGTTTTTACTTCATCCTTTGCATTAAACTCTCTTGGGGAAGATTACAAATTTCTTACAAAAATTTATTATGACGGTAAAATTAGTAACGGCATATTAGACGGCAATATCTACATTAAAGGCAGCGGCGATCCAACGCTTGGTTCTAACCTTGTAAAAAGCTCTTCAACTCTAAACGAATTAATGCAGCACTGGAGCAATGCAATTAAATCGGCTGGAATAAATAAGGTTAACGGAAATATTTATGGAGACGATCTTCTATTTGAAAATAACCTTGTGCCCGATTACTGGCCTTGGACAGACATAGGCAACTACTACGGCGCCGCCCCTTCCGCATTAACTATAAATGATAATCTTTATTATCTATATTTTAAACCGGGGAAAGTTAACGATGCAGCCAAAGTAATAAGAACCGACCCGCTTATCCCGAATCTTAAATTTGAAAATTTTATGCAAACCGGAAAAGATGGCTCCGGGGATAACGGTTATATTTTTAATGCTCCTAATTCTTATAATGCTGTTCTTCGCGGAACTATTCCTGCCGGAGTTGATGAATTTTCAATAAAAGGTTCAATCCCTAACCCGGCGTGGTTTGCGGCTTATTCTCTTTTTACAAAACTCAACCAGTCTGAGATTAATGTATCTGGGGAGCCAAAAACATTAGCCTCGCCTATGAAATATGACGAACAAAAATTACTCACATCAACATATTCTCCCCCCTTAAAGGATGTTGTTTTTATAATCAATAAAAAGAGTAATAACCTTTATACTGAGTTAATTTTAAAAGCCGCGGCTTTAAAAGAAACCGGCTTGGCAGGAACTAACGAGGGAATTGAATCGCTTAAAAAGTTTTTGTTATCGAACGGAATAAATACAAACGGTTTGGATTTGTATGACGGCAGTGGACTTTCGCGAACAAATACAATTACAGCTAAAATGATGGCTGAGCTTCTATCGTTCATGACAACCACAAAAGTTTTTGATTCATTTTATAACTCTCTAGCGGTTGCGGGCATCCCTGATGACGAAGGGCTTTTTACATCCTACGGTAAGGGAACTGCAATTGCAGGTAACGCAAGAATTAAATCGGGGTTTATTACCGGCGTACGAAGCCACTCCGGCTATGTGCGGGATAAAAAAGGAAGATTAATTGCATTTAGCTTTATTGCAAATAACTACCCTGGGTTAACATCAAAAATTAACGAACTGCACAAACAAATTATAATTGCATTGGCAGGGATTGAATAATTTTTAATTATTTAAATGATGTTGTGATATTGAATATTAAAATACATATAGTTAAGTTCACATTGTTATGATGTCAATATACGGAGAAGTGCGATGAGCTTATTTAAATCAAAAGAAATAGAAACATTACGAAACGAAAACGAAGAGCTAAAAACGAAGTTCCATTTTATGTATGAAAAGGAACAGTCGGTAAAACAGCTTGAAGAAATTGTAAAAAATCTTCGTGAAGAAGCGACGGAATTATCTTCCGAAAAATCGGAGCTAACTGATACTATAACAAATCTGCAAAACAATGTTGTAGATAAAAAGGATGAACTCCGTGCGCTTGATAGTAAATTGGTTTCTCTTCAGGAGATGAAGGAGGAACTGCAGAACACTCTTCTTTCTTATTCAAACCAGGTTGATGATTTTGAAGCCGAACTAAATGATGCCCGCAGCAGAAGGGCTGCAATAGCAGGTGAGGCGGATGCTAAAAACAAAATACTTGAAAACTTTGAAAACAAAAAGGGAGTGTATCAAAAACAACTTGGCGACCTCTCGTTAGAGATTTCGAAATTGCAGAAACTGAAACAAGACCTGATTAACAAACAGGATGCAAAACTTCATGAAATATCTAAACTAGAAGCCAATCTTATCCGTGAAAACGAAACAAATACTGTGATAACCCGCGATGCGGCAGCCCTTTCCGAAAAGATTGCCGGAATGCATAAAAAAGAGATGGCTCTGAACAACGATATTGAACTACGAGAGAAACAGATACTGGAACTAAACAACCAAATAACAAAAACAGAAAACCAAATATCAAACCAGAATAAAACTCTTGAACAATTAATATCCAAAGAGGAAAATCTTCAAAATAATTTAAACTCGATTAATGACGAAATGAAAATTCGCCGCAAAGCTTTGGAAATAGATATGGAGGAGGAAAGACAGCAACGCGAAGAAAACCTGATACTTGAATTAAAACAAATTGAAAAAAAGTATATTGAAGATATAGAAATCCGAAATATAGAATCGGTAAAAAAGACAGAAGAAAAAGAAAAAATTCTGCATGAATTGGAGCACGACTACTCTACTTTAAAAGAAGAATATGATAAATATGTTTCGGAACTTTCTACGCGTCAGGAGTCAATAGAGAAACTTGAGGCACTGCTTTCAAACTTGGCAACCGAGAGAGATAAACTGGTTGTTGAAACCGGTGAAAGAGAAAAAGAAGTTTTTAATCTCGACCAAACTATCCGCATAAAGACTGAAAAACTTCATCTCTTAAATCTTGAAATCTCGAGCGGCGAAAAACAAATATCCGAGGCTAATGCTGATGTTGAAAAAGCCCGTATATCAAAAGCTGAAGTTGAAGCCGAAGCAATTCTTCAGCAAGAAAAAATAAACCAGGCGCTCATTCAACAGAACAAACTTGAGGAATTAATTCCGCTGCTCGAAAAACGAAAAATTGAAATTGAGTTGAGTAACTCGGAACTTGAAAATCGCTTTACAAAAATGTTTCAGAAATTTACATCCGAATTAAATGAAATAAACAAAAGGCGTAATATCCTTGAGCAGGTTGTGCTTAAAAAGGAAAAGGACCTTGAGGAAAAAGACCAGCTTCTGTTTGAAAAAATAGCTTCGCTTGAAGAAAGCCAGAGAATAATAAACATGCGCCAGGCAGAACTCGATTCGATTGAGGATAGCGTGGGAAATATTAATGATAAAAAAGAAATTATTCAAAAGGACTTGCGGGTTTTTGAAAGCCAGGCACTTGAGCGCAAACGATTTAATGAAAGCATAAAAATTGAAACCGAGTTGCTCCTCGAAAAGAAAACCGCTATTGAAAAAACCATGCAGGAACTCCTTAACATGATGATTGACGGTTATTCAAAGGGGAAAGAAAGACGCAGCATACTTGAACGTGAAATAAAAGATTACGAGGAAAACCTTACCGAATATCATATGAGGGTTGACGACTCTATTGCCAGGCTTGAGGAAATGCAGACATCACTAAAAACCGCGAAAATAGAATTTGAGGATATTAAAGGACAAACGGTTAAAATGATCGCTCTTAAAAAGCGGCTGCACGAACAAATAAGCAAACATCAATCCGCGCTTGGACGTTATCAACAGCTTCGCGATAAAATTAAAACCGAGCTTACTTTTTCAGCCAAAGATGATTCGCTCGTACGGGAAAAATAATCCGTTCGCCAATATGACAAATAATTTTATGTTTTTGACGCGAAAAGGTTTTCATCCTTTTGGCGAAGAAAGAATGACAGAATTTGCTTAAATATTTTTAGGTTATTATGATTTTACAAAACATTAGCTCTCGCAAATTGATATACATACTGTCTGTTTTCTTTCTAACAGTACCAATTTTAACCGCGCAGAATAATGCAACGGTAAAACATCCTGATTGGAGCTACAAAAAATCAATTTACGAAGTAAACATCCGTCAGTACACACAGGAAGGTACGTTCAAAGCATTCGAAAAGCATCTGCCTCGACTTAAAGAAATGGGAGTAGGAATTTTATGGCTTATGCCGATAAATCCGATTGGAGAAAAAAACAGAAAAGGAACTGCAGGGAGTTATTATTCAGTAAAAGATTATTTGAGTGTAAACCCAGAATTTGGCACCGCCGAAGATTTTAAATCACTCATAAATAAAATTCACTCAATGGGGATGTATGTTATTGTTGATTGGGTTGCCAACCATACTGCGTGGGATAACGCCCTTGCTGCCGAACACCCGGATTGGTTTACAAAAGATGATGATGGAAATTTTGTCCCCCCTGTCGCTGATTGGTCGGATGTAATTGATTTGAATTATGACAATAACGACTTGCGCCGTTATATGATAGACGCACTAAAATATTGGATTAAAGAGTTTAACATTGACGGCTACCGCTGCGATGTTGCCGGCATGGTGCCCACCGAATTCTGGATAGAAGCGAGAAAAGAACTTGATGAAATTAAAGATGTGTTTATGCTTGCAGAGTGGAGCACCCCCGATATGCACAAAGCTTTCGACATGACTTATTCGTGGGATCTTTTTCATCTTATGAATGATGTCGCAGCCGGAAAAAAGAACGCCAGCGATTTATATAATTACTTCGCTAAAGATTTTTATACTTATGGTAATGATGACTTCCGAATGATATTTACTTCAAACCATGATGAAAACTCGTGGAATGGAACCGTGTTTGAGCGTCTTGGAAATGCGGCAGAAACATTTGCTGTTTACACTTTCTTGGTTCCCGGTATGCCTTTAATTTACAGCGGACAAGAAGGCGGGTTGAACAAGCGTCTTGAGTTTTTCGAAAAAGATTTGATAGAATGGAAAGAAAGTAGTTTCGGCGAATTGTATAAAGTGCTTGTCCATTTAAAACTTAACAACAGGGCATTGTATTGCGGCGCAGATGGCGGAAGTTTCATTCCGGTGATGACGAGTTCATCGGACACCGTTCAGGCATTCATCCGGGGAAAAAATGAGAATAAGTTGTTTGCTGTTTTTAATTTTTCCCCCGATTCAAAAACGGTTTATTTATCATCCCCGTTAATAAATGATGATTATATAGATTACTTTACAGGTGACACAACAACTTTTAATTCATCTATTTTGATGAAACTAAAACCATGGGAATACAAAGTTTTCGTTAAATAATATTTAGATATTTTATG
>JAIOIM010000646.1 GCA_019912505.1 Ignavibacteriaceae bacterium | reverse complement strand
GTAATATTGCCAAACGATTTTGCTGCACCCGATAAAGAAAATATATACAAACTTATGCAGCACGACAAAAAAAACTTTAACAGTAAAATAAAATTTATTTTACCTAAAGAGGTAGGTGAGATGCTTATTGATATCGAAGCGGGAAAACGTGATATTTTTTACGCACTCGATGCCGCTTCATCTTTTATTGCTAATAAATAAAGTTTTTATCTTTTTTACAGAAAAAGATATGGTTAAATTTGCACACAAATTTTTACAACTAAATTATCCGGAGCTATCGTAGTAGATGAAAAAACTTTTATTGTTATTGCTTTTGCCGTTATACTTATTCGCGCAGCCAAAAGAGGAAGTAAGGGCTGTCTGGTTAACCACAGTATATAACCTCGACTGGCCAAAAACCAGCGGGGCAACAAACCAAATGAATGAGTTAAAAGGCGTACTCGACAAATTTAAAGCTGCAAATATAAACACTGTAATGTTTCAGGTACGCGCTCGCGGTGATTTGATGTACCCTTCGGCAATTGAACCCTGGTCAAAAGTTTTAACCGGCAACCTCGGTCAAAACCCTGGTTACGATCCCCTGCAGTTTATTATTGATGAAGCTCATGCGCGTGGGATAGAAGTGCATGCCTGGTGGAATGTGTACAAAGTTTACGGCACAGGCACACCTCCCGGCTCAAACCCGCAGCATATTGTTTTAGCACACCCCGAGCTTGTAAAACTATATGCCAACGAATGGTGGCTTGATCCGGGAAAACCTGAGACAAAAACGTACCTGTTAAATCTTGCTATGGAGATGGTAAGAAAATATAATGTTGATGGGATTCACTTTGATTTTATTCGTTACCCTAATCCCGATTTTAATGACGATGCAACTTATGCACAATACGGCAACGGTGTAAATAAAGCAGACTGGCGCAGAAATAATATTACACAGTTTGTTTATGCTTTGTACGATTCGGTTACAAACTTAAAACCAATGTTTAAAGTAGGCTCGGCACCAATAGGCATTTATAAAAAGCTCTCGAACTGCTTAACCGGTTTTCTCGGTTACGAACAGGTTTACCAGGACTCGCGCAGATGGATACTTGCAAAAAAACATGACTACTTATCTCCTCAAATTTATTGGGATATTAATTCATGTCCACGTTATGATTCGCTTGCAATCGATTGGATAAACAACCGTTTCGGCAGACATATATACGCCGCCAACGCTATCTACCGGCTTGCACCGAATGACGGGAACTGGTCGGTAAGCGAAATTATGGCGCAGATTGATTCGGCACGCGGCTATGGCGGACAGGGGCAAACATTTTACCGCGCTCAATACTTATTGGAAAATTATAAAAGCCTTACAACAACACTGCAGGCAGGCAGGTATAAATATCCCGCAAATATTCCTTCAATGTCCTGGAAGGACGGCATTAAACCGCTTGCACCGGAAAATATTTCGTTAACTACAGGCGACTCATTAACCTGGGTTTTATCGTGGAGCAAACCCGCTCCGGCTTCCGATGGCGACACAGCGGTATATTATAATGTTTATCTGGATACCGTGTCACCGGTTGATATATCCGATGTAACGAAGATGATAAAGTTTAGAGTTGTAAACGATACATCCATTACGATTGCTCTTGCTACTATTCCAACAGCAAACACTTTTTTTGCAGTTACCGCATACGACAAAGGATATAACGAAAGTTTACAAGCAGAAACAGGAATAGTATTTACATCTGTAAAAGAACCGGCACTGCCTGCCGATTATAGTCTTGAACAAAATTATCCCAACCCGTTTAACCCGGCAACTATTATAAAATACAACCTTGGCAAAGGGGGTTTTACTACATTAAAAGTTTACGATATGCTTGGCAACTTGATGGGAAGAATTGTAGAAACTTACCAGGCAGCCGGCACATACTCTGTGCGGTTTGATGCCTCGGAACTTGCCAGCGGAACATACTTTTACACAATAAAAAGCGGCGAATTTAGAGAAACCAAAAAGATGGTTTTGATTAGATAAAAGAGTTGGCTTTTTGCAACCCTTATTTTCAGATTATAGGGACAGATCATTGTTCTGTCCCTATTTTTTTTATAGGAAATGCTACAGACGACTAAAGGCAGAAAATAATTTTTAAACTGTTTACTCAACATTCTCAAAATTTTTATCTATTTCATTTTGCAGTGCAATAGTTTTTGAGAGAGCAGTTACAATTTTGCAGTAAGTTTGTTGCGTGTTTCCTGCCCCAGCATTCTTTGCTGAATCCATTTTTCGCTTCTTCCTTGCTTTTGCCAATATTCACGCGAACGGTTTAACGCTTTCTCCGGATTATTCATTTCTTCCATTCGTTCATAAACAACCCTCGCTAACCACAGTTTTATCGGCTCAGCTTTTTTACTCGGCACCGATTGAACAAGGCGCAGAATAGTTTCAACATCGGCTGTGTCGGTTTCTCTCATTTTCCCATCTTGAGCTTTCATTTTCAACCGGTGACAATTTGTCACCACTTCACTTCCCTCGGCTTTTAATCTTTCACTAAGTTTATTCCAGTATTTTCTCGCGGTTTGATAATCTATTTGATCGGTTAATGCCGCAACAATATCATACACCAAAAAATCGCATTAGTATAAAAATTATAAGTCCTAATGTACTGCCGAGATAAATCGAGCGAATATACTTTCTCCCTTCTTCGTTTTTAGATTTTAGTAATCTTGTAACGGAATAAGCAATCGATAAATCCATTATAAAAATTGGCGCAATGTAAACAACGGAAAACCAGCTTAGTATAAAAGGAACAGTTGTAAGGAGAATGACAAGAAGAAAAATGTAACTGCTCGTTTTTAATGCCGCCTGTTTTCCAAATTTAATTGCGATAGAATTTGAATCAATAAGTAGATCGCCTTTTATATCCATCGCGTCAGCTGCAATTTCTTCCCCCAGGTCAATCAATGCTGCAATTACACCAAAGAACCAGACTACCTTGTTGAACGGTAATCCAACCGACACACCGCCATAAATAAAAGTCATCCCTACTGAAAAACTTACCAATAAATTTCCGAACACTCCCTGCTTTTTAAATTTACGGTTATATAGAAATCCGATAATCGATAAAATAATTATAAGCAATAATGCAGCGGTGCTTAGCAAATAACTGAGTATTAAAGAGGCGAATAATAAAGATAGTGAAAGCAATAAAGCTTCTGTAGTAGTAACAAGTTTTGAAGGGATTGGTCGATGGGGCGCATTTATTTTATCGGTTTCAACATCGAAATAATCATTTAATACTAAAATTGATGCTGAAATAAAAAACACCGATAAAAACCCGGCTGTGGTTTCAAAAGCTGAAGCAAATTTTCCGAGTGCGAACAGTTGACCCATAACAACGCACACACCAGCAGAGAAGGGAAGTTCAAAACGTAATAGACTAAATAGTCCTTTTATTTTCCTCATAATTTTTTAAAATAATTGCTAATAAAGATGAGTACGCCCTAAAAACACTTTACCATAGAAAACTAAAATCTGAAGCGAAGAGTATTTGAATTAGAGCTCCTTTTTATAAAAATGACAGTTAAAGTTTTTGAATTTTTTAGAGGAGAGTCATCTATAATTCAACAACAGAATCTTCACTGCCAAATTCATTCGGGTAGTAAGAGTCCGACTGCCAATCGTTTTCCCAGCGTTCATCATCCAAATAATAACGAAACCGGTATGACGTTCCGATTTTTAATTTTAACGTTACCGAGAAACCTTCTTTTTCCGAAAAATCCATTTTAGTTGCAGTTTTATCCCAGTTGTTAAAGTCGCCGCAAAGAAAAGCTGACTTTGCATCGACTCCCGGTGAAAGAATGAAAGTAACATCGCAACTATTATCTTTTTTTGAATATTTTTTCTTTAGCATTTTGTTATCCTTCTTTTTAATTATTCCTGCGAGTTCAATTACCGAAAATCATTTTAGTTTTGTTTTCTTGTCACCAATAAAATATAATGTTTACTATAAGGCACATGTAAAAACTCATTAAGTAACATAATCAAAAAAAAACAAAATAAACAGAAAGAAATATTAATTATACGCCGATATAGCTTGACAATATGTTGCTTCTTTTGTATATAATACCAGGAGATAAAGATTATGAAAAAGCAAAGAACAATATTAATAGCAGAAGTCGACAGAAATGTTGCAAGGAAAATAAAACGCCACTTCGAAATGCATGATTACTACATTTACCCTATTTTAACAACCGGAGATGACCTTTTAGTTCAATCAAAAATATTACAACCTTCTTTAATTATTGCCGACACAAGACTCAATGGAACCATCGATGGAATAGAAGCAATCTCGCGATTAGAGCAGGAAATTAATATCCCATATATTTTTATAACAAGGTTTGATGACGATATCAGGCTCATTAAATCATACTATCTAAAACCGGTATGTTTAATTCAAAATCCTATAAACTTAATGAATCTTAATGTAAGCAGCGACAGGGTTGGTGTTAATTTTAAGTATTCAGAATCGTATCATACTGTTTAATTGAGTTTATAGAATTATTAAGATAAATAAAGAATATTTGTAAAAAGGGCGGGGATGTTTGTACTGCATCCTTTTATCTGACACTGGACAGATAGTACGATTATTGAATGTCGAATTCACTCCTACCATAATTCTAACATGCAGCTAAATACCGAAACAAAAGTCCATCTCCTATGCCGCCGCAACATTACGATGTTTCTATCGCAGCAATATCATCTTTTTTATTTGGGTAAACTTCTCAGTTTGTAATTTGTAAAAATAAATTCCGCTTGCAAGATTTACGGCTTTAAATTCCACCGAGTAGTTTCCGCCCGGTTTTTCTTCATCAACCAATCTAATTATTTCTCGTCCCAGCGCATCATACACTATTAATGAAACGTAACTTTGGTTAAGTATAAAATAGTTTATTGTTGTACTTGGGTTAAAGGGATTTGGGTAGTTTTGAAATAACTGAAATTTATTCGGTACAGAAAGGACGGGCTGCTTAACTGAGGTTGCTGCTCCGAGGTAATCGGCAATTCCATTTAGCAGAGCGTTTGCTGTTTTAATAATAACAGTATCATTTTTTGATGAAACGAAAATTTGTTCATTCGTAAGCGCCAAAACTGCTTTTTGATAATTTACCCAAAACCAGCATTCAGGAAAAATAAGAGGATTGCCTGTTGACCAGGTGACATTATAATTCCAATCGGCAATACCATCTACCCAGTGTGACCGAACAAGCGAGATGAAATATTTTTCATCGACTGTGTAAGGAATTGATGTCCCGTTTTCGTGATGATACACAAAATAGACCATAGGGCTGCCCGCGTCTCCATGCATATTAAGTGCTATCTTTATTGGAACAGAGTCATTCATAAATTCAATATATTTATTTCTTAACGCTAAAACTTCCGGCTCTGGCTGTGAGACGAACCAATTCCTTTCGAGATCAACGCCGTTCGCATTTCCTCTTTCTATATTTAATTCTACACCATCCGGATTATACATTGGCACAACATTAAAAATAATGTGCTTACGCAATGCAGCTGCTATTTCGGAGTTGCCGATTAATTGCTCAACCATTTTTTGTGTAAGCCATTGCGATTGCCTCTCGGCTGGATGAGTACGTGCATGAATTGTAACTCTAAATAGATGTCCTGAATATTCTGATGTATCTTTTATGGTAATCATCCATATCGCTCTTCCTTGAACGCTGGCGCCAATAGAATCTATTTTTACAAAAGGGTTAGTGTGTATACTTTCAAGAAAAACGAGTGTGCTATCGTAATTATATCCCCAATTAAGATAATTTAAATTTTCAACATACGATTCATTGTTTCCTTGCTGGGGATAAACACTAATCATAATTAAAAATGAAATCAAAAGGTAAACAGGAAGCAAAACGGGGTGATATTTTTCGCGCATAATCTTATTCATCAATTTATAAAAGAAGTAACAATGCCAAAATAACTAAATGGAATGCATGGTTCAAGGTTGGGAAGTTAAGATTGCTATACTTTTAATTTAGCTTGCCTTTACTCAACCCCAAAAGCAAAATCCAAAACCAACCACAACACTACTCTCGGAATTCATTAAATTTTTGGAAAAGTAAAAGAACTATTGAGAGGTCGACAGTATCATCAATGAAAGGGAATGAACAAGGTTTAAGATGACTCAAACACTTTGTAATAAAACGAGATTGCATCCGTGCAGCCTGATTATCAATTCGCGGACATATTTACCATCGATTTTAGAAGTGTAATAACCGGTGAGAAACTTTATAAATTATTTTCAGAAGAGATTCAAAAAAATCAAAAAAAAAGCGCAGGATAAACTAATCCTGCGCCGTAATAAAAAAATATAAAACCGGATTACATTACAAGTGCCATCACTGCTTTTTGTACGTGTAAACGGTTTTCGGCTTCATCGAAAATTACTGAGTTCGCCGAATCGCAAACTTCATTTGTAACTTCTTCGCCTCTGTGCGCCGGAAGGCAGTGCATAAATAAATAATCGTCTTTTGCATGTTTAACAAGTTCTTCATTTACCTGAAACTGCATAAACTTTTTCTTCCGGTCGGCGGCTTCGGCTTCCTGCCCCATCGATGCCCAAACATCGGTGTAAACTATGTCGGCGTCTTTTACGGCGGCAATGGGGTCGTTTATAATTTCAACTTTGCTTCCCATATAGGCGGCGTTTTTCATCGCGTTCCTTACAATTTCTTCGTTTGGAGTATAACCTGACGGCGAAGCGATAACTACGTCCATACCGACTTTACTACAACCGTGCAGTAAGCTGTGTGCCATATTGTTGCCATCGCCGATGTAAACAAGTTTCTGTCCCTTTAACACTCTTTTCTTTTCTAAAATTGTAAACAAGTCTGTTAAAACCTGGCAGGGATGCAAGAGGTCGGTTAAACCGTTGATGATAGGGATTGAACCGAAACGTGCAAGGTCCATTACGTCCTGGTGGCTGAATGTACGGATCATTATTCCGCTTAAATAACGTGAAAGAACCTTTGCCGTATCCGCGATAGATTCGCCTCGTTTCAGTTGCAGATCATTTGGTCCGAAATATAAGCCGATACCGCCAAGCTGGTAAATACCAACTTCAAACGAGACTCTTGTTCTTGTCGATGGTTTTGCGAATATCATTCCCAATGTTTTGCCATCGAGAACTTTGTGGGGTTTGCCGGTATATAATTCTTCTTTTAATGTTTTGCTGACTTCAAAAATCTGATAAATTTCTTCTACTGTAAGATCATTTATCGATACAAGGCTTTTGCCTCTCATATTAACCGCCATCACACTCTCCGTTAATTTTTTTTTAAAACTTTAAATAGCTACAATTTTTGTAAACATACCTTCTTTGCCGATGCTCGCTGCATCGGTAATAATAGTTTCTTTTCCCCCGTTTCTTACAAAGTCAATTGCGGCGAGTACTTTCGGGCCCATGCTGCCTGCGGCAAACTCACCTGCGTCAAAATATTTTTGAGCGTCATCTACATTAATAACATCAAGCGCCTGCTGGTTGGGTTTATTAAAATTAATATAAACCTTAGGGACATCGGTTAAAATAAAAAACGCATCCGCACTAATTTCACGAGCTAACAAAGCTGATGCGGAATCTTTATCTATAACTGCATCTACACCCTGAAGCATTTTATTTTTATCGCGGTAAACCGGTATTCCGCCGCCGCCGGATGCAATTACAATGTTTCCTTTTTTTACAAGGTCTTTTACAATTTTTTTATTTAAAATATCTTTCGGTTTTGGCGAAGCAACTACGCGGCGCCATCCTCGCTTACGCGGGTCTTCTTTAAATATCCAGTTATTTGCGCGGGCAAGCAGTTCGGCTTCTTCTTTAAGATAAAAAGCGCCTACAGGTTTTGTGGGAGTTTCAAAGGCAGAATCTTTATCATCAACCAAAACTTGTGTTACAAGCGTTACAACATTTTTTCTTATTTTGTTTGCGGCAAGTAAGTTTATCATCTGTCTTTCAATCATATAGCCAATACCGCCCTGCGAGTCGGCTACACAAATATCAAGCGGCATTCTTGGAATTTTATATTGATTATACCCCGCCTCATTCCTTAATAAAATATTGCCAACTTGCGGTCCATTACCGTGTGTTATTACTATATTGAAATCATCAGCAAGGAGCTCGAGTAGGTTTAAGCATGTTTCGTACGTGTTTTTTTCCTGCTGCTGTATTGTGCCAATCTCATTTCCGCGAAGTAGAGCATTGCCTCCGAATGCGACAACAGCCAACTTTTTCATCGAGATACCTTTATTTAAGAACTATGGTTTTAAAATTTTCTGATGTTTTTCGGTGCCCCAAAAAATCAAAATTTGAAGTTTAAATTTAAAGAAAGTTTTATGAACTAAAAAATAAACAAGATTGCAATGTTGCGCGTTTTTTTTGTATGATGATATTTATGCGGCTGTGCTTAAAATGTCATTCACGTAAAAACGAGAATCTGAAACCTTGTATATTTGAATGAGATGTCCACCTACGTGGGAATGACATTTGGAAAAATTTGACTTTTTTAGATCGGAAGGATTTATTTTAGCTAAAATTATTTTACATCGTAAAGATAATGCTTGGCATTTACAAAAAGGAGGATATGTTAGAATTGTGAATTTATTGTGCCTTATTGATTGTATTATTATCTTGCACACCAAAAATTATTCCAAATAAAAAATGCAACTAAATAATATAATACCGGTGGATGAAGTACTCATCCGGGAGGAAATTTTTGAAGTAAAGTTTTCGTGCGATTTACAAAAATGTAAAGGTGCTTGTTGTACGCTAAAAAGTGACCTCGGGGCACCGTTAAAAAAAGAAGAAGTTGACAAAATCAGCGAAATTTTGCCGTCAGTTTTACCTTATCTTCCGGGAAAGCATCAAAATGAGATAAATTCTAACGGTTTTTATGAGGAGAAATTTGGTGAGATATTGACTCGCAGTATTGAAAGCCAGGACTGTGTATTTGTAACATACGACGGCGAAATTGCAAAATGCGGTATTGAAAAAGCATTTTTTGACGGAAAGGTTGATTTTAGGAAACCGAT
>JAIOIM010000645.1 GCA_019912505.1 Ignavibacteriaceae bacterium | reverse complement strand
TGAAATTTCATTCAAGATATGAACCGTTTTACCTGTGCGCTGTGGCGTAACGGTTTCTGTTTGGCAATTTTTATTATATACCATCTTGGATAATTAAAAACCATTACTTTCTCACGTCCCCATATAAAGGAGCTATTTATTTAAAGTTTCTGCGGAACATGACTTTGTATCTTAGCAAACGGTTATTCGTGCCAAGCAATTCGTTAGTTTATTTCATCATTTAACACTCACCCTTTGCTGAAAAAAAAGAATAAATTATCACTGAACCGAAAACTATCCCTCATCTTCATTTATTTTATTTTATATTTGCATAAAAAATCTTCTAATAATCTTATGCAAAAATGGCTTAAAGTTACAATAGGTGTAGTCTCATCTATTATCATAATATTCCTTGTTGGCGGCTATCTGTTTTCGCGCATGCTCTATTCAACCCTGCCGGTTTACGAGGGGGAAATTGAATCATCATTTGTAAAAGAGAATGTTGAAATTTACAGGGACAGCCTTGGTGTGCCTTATATTTTTGCGGACAGCGATTTTGACGCAGCTTTTGCGCTGGGTTATGTTCACGCACAGGAGCGTTTGTTTGCAATGGATCTTGCTCGCCGCGCAGGCGCCGGAAGGTTGAGCGAAATTTTCGGAACACGCACAATACCGTTTGATAGGATGTTTAGGACAATAGGAATAAAAAAAACGGTCGATGAAAATATAAAACGGGTAAGCCCTCACACTCTCGAAATATTAAAAGCATACTCGAATGGCGTTAATCAATATATAGCAGATGCCGGTAGCAAACTCCCAGTTGAGTTTGACCTTCTTGGTTATGAGCCTTATAAATGGACACCGGAGCATTCGCTCATCATCGGCAGAATGCTTGCGTATGAATTAAATATAAGCTGGTGGACTGATTTTGCTTTTACTCGTCTTGTTCAAAAACTTGGAGAAGAAAAGGCGCGCGAAATAATTCCGCAGTATGATGAAAATATGCCGGTAGTAATTTCTGATGCCGGTAAATCAATATCGTTTCTTCCGGTTGATTACATACGCACAAATCAAAAGTTTAGAAATTTTATGGGAATGAACGGCACACACATCGGCTCTAATAACTGGGTTGTAAACGGAAACAAATCAGAAAGCGGCAAGTCTATTATAGCAAACGATACTCATCTTTCTCTCGGTGCACCATCAAAATGGTATGTGGCTGTAATAAAAAGTCCTGAGTGGAATGCCGCGGGTTTTACAATTCCCGGAATACCGGTTGTTGTAATCGGTAAAAACAATAATATATCTTGGGCAGTTACAAACATAATGATTGATGACACTGATTTTTATAGTGAGCAGATCGATTCATCGGGAAACAATTATCTTCTCAACGGCACATGGCAGCGGTTGAAAAAGAAAAAAGAAAAGATAGGGGTAAAAGATTCTTTAGATGTATCGATTGAAATTGTTTATACGCATCATGGTCCGCTTATCGATAAGATTCACCCGTTTAATGTGTTGTACAAAGATAACGGAGTAAAAACTGAAAAGATTAGTATGAGATGGCTCGGAAGCGAACAGAGCGATGAACTGCAAACTTTTTTTAAAATAAATAAAGCCGGGAACTTTGAGCAATTTAGAGAAGCATTTAAAAGCTACAGCGTGCCGGGTCAAAATTTTATTTATGCTGATGATAAAAATAATATCGGTTATGTTTTCGGTGGAAGGCTGCCGGTAAGAGCCGGAAATAGGATGGAGTATATTTATGACGGGACTACAACATCGAATGATTGGCAGACAATCTTAAATGTTTCCGATCTGCCGTATCTTTACAACCCGCCCACAAATTATATTGCCTCGGCAAACAATAAAACGCTGAATAATTTTAAGTATCCAATCTCAAATATTTGGGAACCTGCTTCACGATTTGAGCGAATTACCGAGCTGCTAAACTCAAAAGCAAAGCATTCTGTAAATGATTTTGAGCATTATCAAAATGATTTTATATCGCCATACGCGCGCAAACTTACACCCTTTATTTTGTCTGCATTTGATGATGTAAAAATTAGAGACAAAAATTTAAAGCTATCTTTGGAACTTCTCGATAAATGGAATTATGAGTTTGATAAACTTAGCCAGATACCATCCATTTATATTTATTTTTTAAAATATTTTATGAAAAATATTTTTCTTGATGAAATGGGGCGCGATCTGTTTAACGAGTATGTTTTAGTTGGAAATGTACCATACCGTAAAATTATGGATTTAATGAAAAACCCTTCGAACAGTTGGATTGATAATATCAAAACAAAAAACAGGGAAACTTTGAACGAAGTTATTAGAAAAAGTTTTGTCAACGGATTAACTGCTTTAGAAAAATCATACGGAAAGAATTTAAAGGATTGGCAGTGGGGGAGAATACACACTGTTACTTTCGAGCATCCGTTCAGCGGACAGTCATCATTTATCGATCGTTACATAAACATCGGACCGTATAATATCGGCGGCGATGGTACAACGTTATTTAATACCGAGTATCCGTTTCATGAATCGCTCGAAGGAGTTCCGATACTTGAGCACAAAGAATTTGAATGTACGCTCGGTCCATCGATGCGTTATATTTTTGATTTTGCAAAACCGGATGAGTTTTATATTATACTGCCTACGGGACAATCGGGGAATGTTTTGAGCGAGCATTACCGAGATATGACAAGCAGTTGGTTAGACGGTAAATATGCGGTAATAAATACAGATGAAAAAATAATACAAGGAAGCGGTATGCAAAAGTTAATCTTCAAAAAGATAAAATAGACAAAGCGCAAATGCAATCCCTACTCTTTCCGCCCATTGTACATTATACATTATACATTGTACATTACTCATTTGCATTGTTCATTGAGCATTTTTTTATAAATTTGGCATTCAAAAATAATTGGCATATATGAAAGTAATTGAACACATACAAAACGCAACAGAACCATTAATAAGTTTTGAACTGATTCCCCCCAAAAGAGGGGGAGATATAAAAAGTTTGCTCGGAGTACTTGACGAAATAGTAAAATATAATCCTCCCTTTATTGATATTACAAGTCACTCTGCGGAGGTGTTTTATGACGAAACATCTCAGGGAATAAAAAAAAGAATTAAACGTAAACGTCCGGGTACTCTTGGTATTTGCGCGTTAATTCAAAACAAATACAATATTGATGCTGTACCGCACATACTTGCAAAGGGATTTACCCGCGAGGAAACTGAAGATTTTATGATTGAGTTGAGTTACCTCGGTATTGAGAATGTGCTGGCTATAAGGGGCGATGACAGTGGTTATGATAAACCGATTCCGGAAGGAAGAAGTAAAAACAAATCTGCGGCCGATCTTGTAAGGCAAATTGTGGATATGAATAAAGGCAAATATCTAGAAGAAGGTTTGCTCGATGCACGTCCATCCAATTTTTGTATTGGCGTAGGCGGCTACCCGGAAAAACATTTTGAAGCTCCGAATTTAAAAACTGACATATCTCATACAAAAGATAAAATTGAAGCCGGTGCCGAGTATATTGTAACCCAAATGTTTTACGATAACAAAAATTATTTTGATTATTTGGAAAAGTGCCGTGCGGCAGGTATACAAGTTCCAATAATACCGGGATTAAAAATAATTACAAATAAATCGCAGCTAATAAGTATTCCTAAAAATTTTTTTATAAACATACCCGATCAGTTGGTTGATGAAATATACGCCGCTAAACCGGAGCATGTAATGAGTATTGGTGTTGAGTGGGCTGCCAAGCAGGTTGAGGAACTGTTGAATCATAATGTTCCAAGTGTTCATTTTTATATTATGCTTAACAGCCGTCCTATTACAATGTTAATGGACAGGCTAAAACTTTTTTAAAAAAATGTATACATATAATCTTAACACATCAGCACAAAAATGAGTATAAAAACGATAACGTATAAAAAATTAAAATGGGGAATAGCCGGCTGTGGAAGATTTGCCGAAACAACATTTATTCCATCACTGAATGTCGTCCATAAAAGTAAGCTTAACGCTCTTTTCAGCAACAACAAAAGCAGGGCAAAATCGCTTGCTGAAAAATTCGGTTTGCCGAATTATTATAATAATTATGATGAATTTCTCAACTCTGATATAGATTGTGTTTATGTATCAAGCGCTAATCATCATCATCACGCGCAGGTTATAAAAGCCGCCGAAGCTGGTAAACATATCTTGTGCGAAAAGCCGCTTGCATTAAACTCTGCCCAAGCTTTAGAGATGGTAAAGGCTTGCGAAAAAAATAAGGTGCAGTTTGCGGTAAATTATGTCCATCGCTTTCACCCGCTTGTCGTTAAAGCAAAAGAAATTATTAACGGACAAATGATTGGGAAACTTGTTACAATAAATTTAAGTTTTAATGTAGATTTCCCACCCGACAATAATTTTAGGTTTATAAAATCACAAAGCGGCGGCGGTGCGCTGAGGGATGTTGGCACTCACATTATTGATTTGATGCGCTTTATAGGCGGCGAGATTGAAAATATACAGGGAGTTGTAGACAATGTTATTTACAAAAGCGAAGTTGATGATTTTGCAGCCGCAATTGTAAAGTTTAAAGATGCCGGTTACGGTTATTTGAATGTTTCATTTAATAATAAACGGGCATTTAACCGTATTGAAATTCTCGGACATAAAGGTGCCATCAGTATTGAAAAAGTAATTGCGGCGCGCCAGGTGCCTGCAAAACTAACGATACTTTTGGAAGGGGAAGCAAAAAAAGCATTTCGCAAAAGAGGGAACAAACAAGTTTATTTATTAAGATCTGTTCAAGAATCATTTTTAAAAAACGAAGTACCGTTAATTACAGGTAGAGACGGTTACATTAATATGAAATTAATGGAAGAGCTTGAAAACAATGGTAAGTAAAAAAGAAATTGTTGAAATATGCCGACGGGTTTATAAAAACAAATTTGTTGCCGCGTACGATGGTAACATTTCTGCCGCAACCGAAAGCGGCACTTTTTTTATTACAAGGTCAGCGGTAAACAAGGGTGATGTTACTGAGGATGATGTTCTTGAAATTAATAGCGATGGAAAAGTTATCTCAGGCAGCGGTAAACCTTCCACCGAAAACAAACTTCATCTTTTTATATACAATAATCGTCTTGATGTAAAAGCAGTAGTTCATTGCCATCCTTTATACGCTACAGCTTTTGCCGCAGCCGGAATGGCGATAGATAAACCCATACTGCCGGAAGTAATTTTAACGCTTGGTAAAATTCCGCTTTGTAAATACGCAACTCCATCTACCGATGCGCTTCATTTGAGTTTAGAACCGTATATAAAAAAATCATCTGTTTTTCTTTTGGGTAACCATGGGGCAGTTGCTGCAGGTAAAAATTTGAAAGATGCTTATTTCAAAATGGAAAAATTAGAACACACCGCAAAAATACTTTTTTTGGCTAACCAGCTTGGTGGAGCAAAAGAAATAAGCAATGAAAAATTGAAGGAGCTGCTGAGTATTGCCGAATCTACTTACGGTATAAAAATGAATGAAGAATAAAAATAATGGATGATAAAAAAATAAAAATTGCTTTGTTTGCGGGGGGTACTTCGCCCGAGCGGGCAGTATCCAAATCAACCGGGGCAGCAATTTATAAGGCATTAAAATCGTTAGGCTATCCTACAGTTGTAATCGACCCTGCTTATGGCAAAAACCAACCCGCTGATGTTGAACAAATATTTTGTGAAAAAGATTATGCCGAAATATCAAACAGAAACTATGTTGAAGCAGTTAACTCATCGGCTCTTGATGATATTGATTTAGTTTTTCTTGCGCTTCATGGTAAGTGGGGCGAAGACGGTACTGTGCAATCGCTTCTCGATTTACGCGGAGTAAAATATACAGGCTCTAATGTCCTATCATCCTCGCTCGCAATGGATAAGATGATGTCGAAAATTTTATTTCAGCATTACGGTATAGCCACCCCTCGCTGGTTTGCAATTGATAAAAACGGCGTTGATTATAAATCGATTGCAAAAATTATTGATAACTCTTTTGGCTACCCCTGCGTTATAAAACCAAATGATCAGGGCTCAACTGTGGGTTTAACAATTTGTAAAAATGAAGATGATGTTGAATCCGCTGTAAAATTAGCCCACGAATTTGCGAACAAAGCTTTAATTGAGGAATACATCGACGGGCATGAAATGACTGTTGCCCTGCTGGAAAATAAAGCACTCCCTGTGCTCGAAATAAAACCCAAACACACCCTGTATGATTATGAATGCAAGTACACAAACGGAATGAGCGAATATGTTGTACCGGCAAATATTCCACAAGAAGCTTCAGAGAGGCTGCAGGAACAGGCGCTTAAAGCTTTTCACGCACTTGGTTGCACCGGCTACGGGCGCGCTGATTTTAGAATGGACACAAGTTTTAATACTTTTTGTCTCGAAATAAATACTTTGCCTGGCATGACTTCAACAAGCCTCGTACCTAAAATGGCAAAAGCAGTTGGAATAAGCTTTGAAGAATTGGTTGAAAAAATAATAAAACTAAGTTTGTAAATGGCAAAATTAACGAGCAAAAAAATAGGACTTATTTTTTTTGTAGCAATATTTCTTGTCGGGGTAGCATTTATTTTTTTTAACAATACAGGGGTGGTAAAATATTTAAGATTAAAAAAACAACTCGACTCACTAAAAGTTGAAACACAAAAGATTGAATCGGTTAATGAGGAACTGCGCGCAGAAATTGATTCTTTAAAAAGAGGCGACCCCGCAAAAATTGAACGTATTGCACGGGAAAAATATGGGATGATACGCAAGGGTGAAAAAGTGTACCGGATGAAAGAGAAGTAATAATGAAAAGGGAAGTTCCCGTAACCCCGCTTGCCGAACGAATACGCCCTAAAACCATCAACGACTTTCAAGGGCAGAGCGCATTGCTTGATGAAGGTAAACCAATCCGACAAATGATTGAGAATGACAATTTAAGTTCATTCATCCTTTGGGGACCTCCCGGAACCGGAAAAACTACAATCGCCAGAATAATTGCCGAACAAACAAAATCCGATTTTCATCAACTAAATGCAGTTTCATCGGGCGTTAAAGATATCCGGCAAATAATTGAAATTGCAAAACAAAATAAATTAAACGGCACACGCACTGTATTATTTATTGATGAAATTCATAGATTTAATAAAGCACAACAGGATGCGCTGCTGAACTCAGTAGAATCAGGGCAAATTATTTTAATCGGCGCTACAACCGAAAATCCATCATTTGAAGTTATACCGGCGCTGCGCAGTCGTGCGCGGGTTTATGTTTTAGAAGAATTGTCTAAAGATGATTTGCACAACATTCTTCAATACGCATTTGCAAAAGATGAATTTTTATCATCGTTAAATGTAAAAGAAATTGACGAAGCATTTTTAATATATCTTTCCGGCGGCGATGCAAGGAGTTTGCTTAACATTCTCGAAGCCGCGGCAGTGCAAGAGATGAACAAAGCCGAAATAATTATCTCAAAATCTGTTCTTGAAAATATCGTTCAGAAAAAAAATATACTATACGATAAAGCAGGCGAAGAGCATTACAATGTAATATCTGCTTTTATAAAAAGTGTGCGCGGCAGCGACCCGGATGCCGCACTCTATTGGCTTGCAAGAATGCTCGAAGGGGGAGAAGACCCGATATTTATTGCGCGCCGTTTGGTGGTGCTTTCTTCGGAAGATATCGGAAACGCTTCACCAAATGGTCTTGTACTTGCCGAAGCAGCGTTTGAGGCGGTTCATAAAATAGGAATGCCGGAGGCAAGAATTATACTTGCACAGTGTACTACTTATCTTGCAGCTTCACCAAAAAGCAACGCCTCTTATAAGGGTGTTGAAAGCGCTTTTGAAGATGTGAGAAATAAACCTTTATACCATGTGCCGCTCCATTTACGCAACGCCCCCACAAAGCTGATGAAAGACATCGGCTACGGTAAAGCATACAAATATGCACACAGTTTTGAGAATCATTTCATCGAAGAAAATTATTTGCCCGAAGAATTAAAAGGGAAACAATATTATTTGCCCACCGAAAACGGGCAGGAAAAAAAGCTTAAAGAATATTTAAAATTTTTGTGGAAAAAACTTAAAAAGTATTAGAGGCGCGCAAACATTTTACCGGGCAGTTGTTTTACAAGCCCTTTAAATTCAAGCGATAATAACTGCACTAGACAATCGGCGGTTGATAGGTTTGTGATTGAAGCTATCTTATCAATTTGCACGGCTTCGTTTTCGAGGGCGGCAAGAATTTTTTCTTCAAACAATGTTAGCTGCAACTGTACTTTGGGAATATTCTTTCCAAGCACAGGCTTTAATTTTAGTTCCAACTCTATAAGCACATCATCGGCGGAACGCACCAATTTTGCTTCTCCTTTTTGGATGAGGAGATTTGTTCCTTCTGATTGCGGTACACCAAGATTTCCGGGAACAGCAAACACTTCTCTATTCTGGTCGAGAGATAAAGCCGCAGTTTGCATTGCGCCGCCGGTTATTCCGGTTTCAATAATAATAGTTCCTAAGCTTAACCCCGATATAAGCCGGTTACGTTTTGGAAAATTTTGTGCGTCGGGTTTTGTGTCGATTGGGAACTCCGAAATTATTAATCCTTTCTCGGCAATCTCATCAAACATTCTTCTATTTTCCGCCGGGTAAATCACATTCAACCCGGAACCGACTACAGCAATTGTTCTACCTCCATTTTTTAATGAGGTATGATGTGCAATTGAATCAACTCCACGCGCAAGTCCGCTAACGATAGTAATATTTTGTAAGCATAGTTCTGTCGTTATTTTTTCCGCCTGAATTTTGCCGTAGTTTGAAGGTTGGCGTGTGCCGACTACTGCTAAGCTGTAATTATCTTTTTCGTCAAAATTACCTTTGTAATAAAGCATCAACGGCGGATCGAATATTTTTTTTAGCAGAGGGGGAAAATCATCATCCCATACTGTGGTTATTTTTCCGTTAATTTTTTCTAACACTTTTAATTCGTGTTGAAGGGCGGAGTCATGTTCCTGTTTGTTTTTTTTCTGACGATGAATTCTTCCGGCAAGAATATCACTTATTCCTTCTACAGTTATTAACGATTTATAATCGGCAGCGAGGGCATTTTCTACCGAATGAAAAGCAGCGAGGAGGTTTCTAATTTTTCCCGGACCTATGCCTTCAACAGAAAGCAAAAGCCGTAAATTTAAAAGTTGTTCAAAAGATAACCTGGACAAAATTATGCCGCATTTATTGTGTTCCGAATATAAATTATTTTGCTTTAAAATAAAAAATCCGCACAGGGGCGGATTTGAAATTTATTATTCGGCAGTTTCGCTTGTTGGTACTTCAACCTTTTTTCTATATAAAATTGAAGCTGGGAAGATTAATATATATGCTACGCCGAGAATAAGCGGGGAAATAACAAGCGAGGCTGTGCTGTCCCAGTTACCGAGCGACATAAAATAAAATCCCAAAACTAAAAGTGCCATACCCGCAAAGAGGAAAATATAATTTTTCTTTTCCCAGTAAATTTGAAATGGTGATACGACCGATTTTTTTACTGCCTTAATATTTTTTTTCTTTACAATTTTTGCCATAACAAAACTCCGGGTTTAAATAATGAAGCCCAGTGATGGGAATTCCACTGGGCTAATTCGTTTACAATCAGAGGGCAGGGGAGAAGCCTCTGAAAACGGCATTACGAATATATATCAGACTAAATTTTTTGTCAAGTTTACTTATTGATCTGATAAACTATTTTTCTAATAGTATCGAACTGAAGATATGGATATTCTTCACGAATAGTATCGATAGCATCTCCGGCGCTTATTTTACTTGAGCGGAGAGTTTTAAATTTCTTACGAATTTGATAATCTCTTACGGCTTTCTCGTCAATTAGCCCTTGGGCATTGAGAATTTCGTATATGTCATCGCTTATAAGGTCAGACAAAGGATTATCGATTTTTGCTTTTAAAGTTTTCATCGCAACGTTCCTTTATTTTTATGGAATTTCCAAACATACTTACCACGTATCACTATATTTCTATAAACCAACTCCTTGTAATAAAAGTTTCAAAAGAAACAAAAAAAACCGACCAGAGCAAAAGTTCTAGGATCGGCATAACTTTGCTACTGGTTTTAGAAACCTTACAAAAAACGTAAAGTGTATAATTC